>CADBNE010000024.1 GCA_902795975.1 uncultured Erysipelotrichaceae bacterium | reverse complement strand
TCTTCATATAAAGCTGTAGTACTCTTATTTAGATATTTAACGAATTCCTTTATTCCGCCCTCATAATGGAAGGTCTTGCTTCTTGTTGTTTTATTGCCTTCTTCGTCAGTCTCTCTTGTATCAATAAGAGTAATCTTAATACCCTTAGTAAGGAAAGCAGTCTCTCTGAGTCTCGTCTTAAGTATGTCGTAATCATATACGGTATCTTCAAATATCGTATCATCCGGCATGAAATCTACCCTGGTTCCGGTCTTCTCTGCAGGACAATCTCCGATAACGGTAAGTTCGGACATAACTTTACCGCGCTCATATCTTTGCTTATAAATATGACCGTCTCTGTAAATCTGTACTTCAAGCCAGTTAGATAAAGCATTAACTACTGAAGCTCCCACACCGTGTAATCCGCCTGATACTTTGTATCCTCCGCCACCAAACTTACCACCTGCATGTAATACAGTATAAACAGTTTCTACTGTTGATAAATGAGTTTTAGGGTGTACATCTACTGGTATACCTCTACCATCATCTCTTACAGTGATAGAATTACCTTTATTTATAATAACTTCAATATTATTACAATATCCTGCTAATGACTCATCAATAGCATTATCTACTATTTCCCAAACTAAATGGTGTAATCCTTTCACATCTGTTGTACCAATATACATACCAGGTCTTTTTCTTACTGCTTCTAATCCCTCTAAGACTTGAATATCCGAAGCATCATAATGTTCTTCATTCACTATCTGTCACCTCTCTAATTTTTTTAATTTTCCAGCAGAAATGTTAAATAATTTTGATTTTTTTACTAATTTTTTATCTAAATTACTCAATTCTGTTGTAGTAATAATTGTTTGTATATCTTTACTAATGTATTTCAGCAAATTATTCTTTTTATCATCAGATAATTCACTAAAAACATCATCTAGAAGTAATATAGGCGTTGTATTTTTATATTTTTTAAATATTTCTATTTCGGATAATTTTAAACATAAAACTGCAATTCTTTGTTGACCTTGTGAACCATAAAACTTTAAATTATTATCGTTAATAAAAAATTCATAATCATCTCTATGTGGTCCAAAACATGTATTTGAATTTTTTATATCCAATGATAATTTATTATCATAGAATGCAAGAAGTTCATCCTTAATTTTTGAACTAGATAAATCAATATTTAATGAACAAACATATTTAATATTAAAGTTATCCACATTCATTATATCTTTAAAAATTTCCTTACAATAATCATTGATTTTTTCAACATATTTTTTTCTCATTTTCATTAAAATAATTGACTTATCAATTAAATAACTAGTAAGAATATTAAAGTAATTCATATCAACATTAATTTTTCTATTCATTTTCTTTAAATATTCATTTCTAATCTTTAATAGTTTATTATAATCATTTAAAACTACATAATAATTACTATATAATTGAGATAATTCTAAATTAAAATATTTTCTTCTGGATTGTGGTGAACCTTTAAGTAATTCCAAATCATCAGGATAAAATATAATAATATTCATTGAGGAAATATAATCACTTACTTTTCTTATATTTGATTTATCAATAAATAGTTTTTTCTTATTATTTTCAATTGTAATTTCAAGTGTTGTATCAAGGCTTCCATTATTAATTACACCTTTAATTGATGCTCTTGATTCACCTGATTTAATAAGATTATTATCAATAAAAGAACGATGTGATTTAGTTATTCCTAATGTATAAATTGATTCAAGCAAATTTGTCTTGCCTTGAGCATTATCTCCGTATATAATATTTATACCTTTATAAAAACGAGTAGATAATTGATCATAGTTTCTAAAATTAACAAGTTCAATTCTCTTCAAAATCATAATATCCCTCTTTTTTTTGTTTTAAGTAGTCAATTTTGAATTTTTAACAAAAACTAATACTCCTATACACAAGTAATATTATACCACAGAATGCCATAAAAAAAGAAAAAAACTTCAGATTTTGAAGCTTTTTTTATCATTTAATTTCGATTTTAGCATTGTAGCCCTGTAGTATTGATTATCAAATGAATACATTGATATATCTAAAGGTAAAATTTTATTATTTAAAAAGGTAATATTACAACCATAATATGTTTTTTTATAATCTTTTATATGGTTAAGTGCTATCCAAGAATTATTATTGTTTCTAATTGAACCTGTAGGAAAAAATATAATATTTCTTGATTCTTCAATGATAATAGGAAATTTTGACTTAATTCCTGTTAAAAACTTAGTTCCTTCACATCTCCCCTTATATGAACTACCATAAAATTTACAATTATTCTCTATTATTTTATTAGTACTTTGATTAACAATATATTCTTCTTCTTTCTCATACACTTTTGATACATAATCATCTACAGGTACAATTGCTATTGTATCGACGTTTATTTCATAATCTTCTAACATAAAATCCCCCCATCAAAATAAACACTTTTCTTATACCATAACAATATGTCGAAAAATGTGGAAAAAAGTCGAATAAAAAAATAAATTTAAAAAAATGTGCAAAAGTTATGCACATTAATTAATTTAACGTATAAAAAAAGTTATGCACATTTTAAAAAGTGTGCATAACTTTTTATTCTAATAAGTTCTAATTGGTAATATTAATTGAATTAAATTACTACCCTCTGCATCATCAATTATTATTGGTTTAATTTCACCATTAAATTTAAGTGCTATATCTTTTCCTTCAAAAACTCTAATAGCATCCATCATATATTTAGATGAGAAAGCAATTTTAATATTATTATCTACTTTTTCAAGTAATTCTACTTTTTCTTCAACATTTCCTATTTCAGGAATATTTGATGAAATTATTAAGAAATCATCTTTTGTTTCTAATTTAATAATATTTTTTTCTTCTTCATTTGTTAATAATGATGCTCTATCAATTGCATTATAAAAATTATTTAAATTAACTTTTATAATTAAACTAAAATCTTCAGGTATTAATTTAGATGTATCAGGATAATTTCCATTAATTAATCTTGTCATCATTGTTATACTATTAAAATTAAATATTACTTTATTTGCAAAAATATGCATTTCAATATTTTCTTCATCATTATTTAATAATTTAACTACCTCTATTATATTTCTTGCAGGAACAATTATATCTACATCCTCAACTTTATCATTAGATAAATTAATTTCTTTACAAGCTAATCTATATGAATCAGTTGCTGTACAAACTAAATTATTATCTTTAATTTTAAAGTTAATACCAGTTAATACAGGTCTTGATTCTTGTGTTGATGTTGCAAAAATTGTTTGATTTATAGTTTTTTTAAATTGTTGTTGATTAACAATTATAGGATTTTTACTAAATTCTAAATCAATATTAGGAAATTCACTTACATTATTACAATTTAATTTAAATGAAGATGTTTGTGTAGTAATTAAAATTTGAGAATCAATTACTTCTTCTATGTTTATAACTTCATTTCCCATCTTTCTTATTATATCATAAATATATTTCCCAGAGATAACTATCTCTCCTGTTTCTTCTATAGCATCAATTTTATCTTTATCTATAAATGTTTTTATTGCTATTTCATTATCTGTACTCATTAAGTATAAACCATCATTTTGTAAATCAAATTTTATACAGTTTAAAATAGGTATTAAATTCTTATTTGAAATTCCCTTTATTGCATAGTTTAAATGTTCCATTAATATTTTTTGTTGAATTTTTAATTTCATGTGTATAACCTCTTTCTTTTTTATATAAATATATATATTATTATTATTAATGTGCATAATGTGCATAACTTTATGCACACCTTTATTTATAAGGGCAAAATGTATGTGCATAAATTGTGCATAATTTAAAGTTATGAACATTGAATTATTTTATTTTATTAATAATTTTTTGTATTTCATTACTTAATGCTTCATCTTTTAAAATTTCATCTTTTATTTTATCAACAGCGTGCATAACTGTTGTATGATTTTTTCCACCAAACTCTATTCCTATTTTTGTAAGATTTTCTTCAAGATAAACCCTACATATATACATAGCTATTTGTCTTGGTATTGCTATATTATTAGTTTTTTTCTTACTTCTTAAGTCTTCAGGAGTAATATTATAATTATCACTTACTAATTGAATGACTTGGTCTATTTTATTTTTAGCAACTATTCTTATTTGAAAGAAATCTTTTAAAGCATCTATTGCTAAATCTAATGTTATTGCTTCATCGTTCATAATTGTAGCAAACGCAAATACCCTAGTTATTGCTCCTTCAAGTTTCCTTACATCCCCTACGCAATTGCTTGCTATATATTCTTTTACATCTTCAGGGAATTTATCTTTTAAGTCTTGTTGTTCAAGCTTTTTATTTAATATATTCATTCTTAGTTCAAATTCTGGTGGTAAAATATCAATTTGTAATCCCATAGTAAATCTTGTTTTTAAACGTTCCTCTAGTTTTTTTATATCTTCAGGCGATCTGTCTGAGGAAATTACTATTTGTTTATTATTACTATATAATTCATTAAAAGTGTTAAAGAATTCTTGTTGTGCATTAACAGCACCAACTAAATTATGTATATCATCTATTAATAATACATCTATATCTCTATATTTATTTTTAAATTGTCTAGTTGCTTCTTTATTATTATCATTTGGATTTTTTCTACATATTTCCACAAAATCTGAAACAAATTTATCACAAGGAATATATAATACCTTTTTGTGACTATTTTGCATTATATAGTTCCCTATTGCATGCATTAAGTGTGTTTTTCCAAGTCCACTTGAACCATATATAAATAATGGATTGTACATATTTCCAGGTTGTTCTGCAACAGCTAATGCACTTGTGGCAGCAAATTTATTTGTTTTACCTATGATAAATGTATCAAAACTTAATTTTGGATCAAGGTTTGACTCGTATTTTTCATTTGGAACCCCTATTTCATCAGTATCAATTATTACATTGTTTTCAAGTTCTTCTTCAATTAATATTTCGAATTTAAAGTTTGTATCTGTTAATTCAGCAAAGTTTTCTTGTATTAAATCAAGATAGATTGTTGACAATTGCTTTTTATGAACTAATGTTGGAACTAATATTTTAGCAACATCATCCTTTAAATATATTAATTTAGATTCTAAAAACCATGTTTCGTATGAAATATCATTTATTTGACCTTTTATTTTTTCTAAAAATGAATTCCATAGCTTTTCTTTATCCACTTTATCACCTCCAATGAACTTTTAATACAATTATATTCTACACTATTTGAATTAAAAATTAAAGAAAAATATAAAAAATGTGCATAATTTATTTTTCCACATTTTATGCACATCAACTTCCCTTTATAATTTATACCTTAATTAAGTTATGCACAAAAATGTGATTTTGTTATGAACATAAAAAAAATTGTGTGTAAAAGTTATGCACAAAAATGTGCATAACTTTGCACTTATTTTAAAAAATAATATCAAAATTGTGTAAAAAATGTGCATAACTATGTGCATAAGCTAATTTTGGATGTTTATGCACATATTACAAAATGTTTATGTTTGACAAAATGTTAAAAACAATATATAATCTATAAAGCAAGCAGAAATTATAAAAAAAATTGGAGGTGTTAATAATGAAGAGAACTTATCAACCAAATAATCATAGAAAAAGTAAAAAAATGGGATTCATGGCACGTATGAAAACTAAAATTATAAATAGTAGAAGAAGAAAAGGACGTAAAGTATTATCTCATTAATTTATTCCGCTGATTCGTCAGTGGATTTTTTGTTTAGGAGTATATAATATGAAAAAATGTAATATTCTAAAGAACAGTTATGACTTTAATAGAATAATTAAAGAGAATAGACCATATAAATATAAGGACTATATAATATATATAGAAAGAAATAATGATGATATTTATAAGTTTGGTTTTTCAATTGGAAAAAAAATAGGGCATGCTGTTACAAGAAATAAAATAAAGAGACAGTTAAAATCAATCGTTGATAAAAAAGACTATCAAAAAGGATTTAATTGTATTATAATAGTAGGCAAGGGAATTTTGGATAGAACTTTTGATGAAATGTCTAATAATCTCTACCGAGCTTTTTCAAGCTTAAATATATATAAGGAGAGTGCCAATGAAGAAAAGTAGAAAAATATTTGTTGTTCTAGTAGGAATTCTTCTTTTAACTGCTACAGGATGTACAAAAAATTTAAAAGATGCAGATAATAAAGTAGTAGTAAATGAAGAAACAGGACAAAATCTTCCGGCTAATATAATGTGTAAGCCAACAGATGAAGATATATTAAAATTGTATAGAAAAACAAAAGATGATTTAGTAGCAAAATATGATAAGCAACTTGAAGCAAAAGAAATTACAAAAAAGAATTATGATAAGAAAATGAAATCACTTGTTGATGTTGATGAATTAGTTCCTTGTGATAAATTTAAAGTAACAAGTGGTGGATATGAAGGAATTTGGAATAGTTTATTTATTAAACCATTAACATGGATAATTATTAAAATAGGGATGTTAGTAAAAAATTATGGATTAGCTATTATTATTACAACATTTGCAATTAGACTTTTAATGTATCCAGTTACATTAAAAACTGCAAAACAATCTGAAGGTATGAAAAAGGCTGGTCCAGAATTATCAAAATTAGAAAAGAAATATGCAAATAAAAATGACCAACAAAGTATGATGGAAAAGAATCAAGAAATGATGGCTATTTATAAAAAATATGGAATCAATCCAATGTCAGGATGTTTATTTGGATTTATTCAAATACCATTATTCTTTGCATTCTATGAATCATTATATAGATTACCTGCTTTATTTGAAGATAAATTCTTAGTATTTGAATTATCAACAGCACCTTTAAAAGCAATGGGAAAAGGACACTGGTTATATATTATATTACCTATTTTAGTAGCAGTAACTACATTCTTCTCATTTAAGCTTAATAGTGGTGCTAGTATGAATAAGGACCAAGAAAAGCAAATGAAATATATGATGATATTTATGATGTTTATGATTGTATTTATGTCATTTTCAATGTCATCAGCAATTATTTTATATTGGATAACTAATAGTACATTTACAATTATCCAAAATTTATTAGTTAAAAGGAGAAAGTAGTATGATTAGAGTTTATAAGTATGAAGGAATAGATGAAGAGGATTGCTTAACAAAATGTATTGAAGAATTAGATACATATGCATGTGATTTATTTATAAATAATGTTGAAAGTGAAGATAAATATTCAATAGAAGTTATAAAAAAAGAAGATATCATTGAATATATTAAAAGTTATTTAAAAAATATTTGTTCAAAAATGAATTTAGATTTAAATTTAGAAGTAAGAGAAGAGGAAAATATATTTAATGTAACTATGGTTTCTAATAATAATCCTATATTAATAGGGAAGGATGGAAAAAATTTAAATTCTATTCAACAATTATTAAGACAATCATTAAAAAATCTTACAAACATAGATATAAAAGTAAATCTTGATGCATCTAATTATAAAGCTAAAAAATTAAGAAGTTTTGAATATCAAATTAAAAATATTGTTAGAGAAGTTCAAAAGACAAAAATTGATACAAAATTAGATCCTATGAACTCATATCAAAGAAGAATTGTTCATGCATTATTAAGTGATTTTAGTAATGTTACTACTGAAAGTGTTGGCGAAGAACCAAATAGATGTGTAGTTATTAAATACATTGGAGATTAATTTCTCCTTTTTATTTTAATTTTAATAATGAAAAAAAATATTTATTTTGTTAAAATATAATGGGAAGGTGTTTTATGAGTTTTATATCAAATATTAAAAATAGAGCAAAAAAAAATAAAAGAAAAATTGTTTTACCTGAAAGTATGGATGAAAGGGTAATGGAGGCAGCGAAAATTGCTTCTTCTGAAAACATAGCTGAAATCATTATAATAGGAAATCCAGTTATTGATTTATCTGGATATAATATTGAAATAATTAATCCTGAGAATAGTGAATTAACAGAAAAGTTAGAAAATGAATTATATAATTTAAGAAAAGAAAAGGGAATGACTTTAGAGAAAGCACATGAATTAATGTTAAATGATTATATGTATTTTGCATGTATGTTAGTAAAAATGGGATATGCAGATGGTGTAGTAAGTGGTGCTTGTCATTCAACAGCAAATACATTAAGACCTGCATTACAAATTATAAAAACAAAACCAGGTACAAATTTAGTTTCTTCATTCTTTTTAATGAATGTTCCTAATTGTGAGTTAGGAGAAAATGGTGTATTTTTATTTTCAGATTGTGGTTTAGAACAAAATCCTACATCTGATAAATTAGCAGATATTGCAGGAAGTAGTGCAAAAAGTTTTGAATTACTAGTTCAATCAGAACCAAGAGTTGCAATGCTTTCACATTCTACTAAAGGTAGTGCATCTCATGTAGATGTAGATAAAGTTGTTGAAGCAACAAAAATTGCTAAAGAAAAATATAGTGAATATAAAATAGATGGTGAATTACAATTAGATGCAGCAATAATTCCAGAAATAGCAAGTAGTAAAGCACCTGAAAGTGAAGTAGCTGGTAAAGCTAATGTATTGATTTTTCCAGATTTAGATGCAGGAAATATTGGTTATAAATTAGTTCAAAGATTGGCAAAAGCAGAAGCATATGGTCCAATTACACAAGGTATTGCAGCTCCAATAAATGATTTATCACGTGGATGTTTTGTTGAAGATATAGTAGGAGTTATAGCTATTACAGCTATACAAGTAGAAAAATAATTATAAATAAGGAGGTGTAAAATGAACGATACAATTGCTGCAATTTCGACAGCTTTAGGTGTAGGGGCTATATCTATTGTAAGAGTTAGTGGTGATGATGCATTAGATATAGTAAGTAAAATATTTAGAGGAAAAAATCTTAAGGAAGTAGAATCACATACTATTAATTATGGATATATATATGATAATGAAAAATTAGTAGATGAAGTATTAGTATCTGTTATGAGAGCTCCAAAAACATTTACAAGAGAAGATGTTATAGAAATAAATGTTCATGGAGGTATAGCAACAACAAATAAGGTTTTAGAATTATTATTAACTAATGGATGTAGATTAGCTGAACCAGGAGAGTTTACTAAAAGAGCATTTATGAATGGAAGAATAGATTTAATTGAAGCAGAAGCCGTTATGGATTTAATAAATGCTAAAACTGAAAAAGCTATGTCCTTAGCAGTAAATCAGGTTTCAGGTGATGTTTCATCATTAATAAGTAATTTAAGAAAAGAAATATCTATGACATTAGCTAATATTGAAGTAAATATTGATTATCCAGAATATGAAGATATTGAAGTAATGACTGTTGATATGGTAAAAAATAATATAAGTAATATAAGAGAAAAAATTAATAAAATACTAAATGAATCAAAGAATGGACAATTAATTAAAGATGGTATTAAAACTATAATTATTGGAAAACCAAATGTTGGAAAAAGCAGTATATTAAATAGGTTACTTAATGAGGAAAAAGCTATAGTTACCGATGTTGCTGGAACAACAAGAGATATAGTAGAAGGAAATATATCTATTGATGGAATTATGTTAAATATGATAGATACTGCAGGTATTAGAGAAACAGATGATATTGTTGAAAGTATTGGGGTAAAAAAAAGTATTTCATTAATTGATGAAGCAGACTTAATATTATATGTTCTTAATAATAATGAAGAACTAACTAATGATGAAAAGGAAATACTTGATAAAATAAAAGATAAAAAGAGTATTATTATAGTAAATAAAATAGATTTAGAAGAAAAATTAGATATATCAATGTTGGAAGAAAAAAGAGTAGTAAAAATTTCAGCATTAAATAATGAAGGTATAAACATTTTAAAAGATGAAATAAAAAATATGTTCAATTTAGAAGAAATTGAAAAAGGTGATTATACATATTTAAGTAGTGCTAGAAGTATAAGCTTATTAAGAAGAGCTTTATCTTCATTAAATGATGTTGAAAAAGGTATAGAAAATAATATGCCTATAGATATGATAGAAATAGATTTAAAAGAAGTATGGAATTTATTAGGTGAAATCACTGGTGAAAATTATAGTGAAGAATTAATAGATCAACTATTTAGTCAATTTTGTTTAGGTAAATAAAAATTGAAAGATTTAAATATATGTGTTATAGTATTGAATAGAAGGAGTTGTATATTATGGCAAAAATGTGTCAAAATTGTGGAACAATAATAAATGATGATACAGCAAGTAACTGTGTAAACTGTGGAGCAGTATTAGTAAGTAATGGTGGTGTTCAACAACCAAATCAAGCTCAATATCAAAATCAATACCAAAACCAATACCAATATCAAGCACCACAACAAGTACAATATCAACAACAATTTCAACAACCAATGGCTCCAGTTCAAGCTAAATCAAAAGTAGCTGCTGGAATATTAGCTATTTTATTAGGTACATTTGGTGTTCATAACTTTTATTTAGGTTATACAGGTAAAGCAGTAGCACAATTATTAATTTCAGTATTATCATGTTTCATTCTTAGTCCAATTAGTGCTATTTGGGCATTAGTTGAAGGTATTCAAATTCTTACTGGTTCAATTAGTACAGATGCTAGTGGAATGCCATTAAAAGACTAAAAAAATAGTATTAATTACTATTTTTTTTATTTAAAAATAATTATTGTTAAATTTTTAGTTATGTATTATAATATGTAAGGTTTAAAAAAAGTGAGTGATATTTATGTATGAAGTTATAGTTGTTGGTGGAGGACATGCAGGTTGTGAAGCTTCTTTAGCATGTGCTCGTAAAGGACATAAAACATTATTAGTTACTGGTAATATAAAAAATATAGCAGATATGCCATGTAATCCATCTATAGGTGGAAGTGCTAAAGGAATTGTTGTTCGTGAAATAGATGCTCTTGGTGGAGAAATGGGAAGAAATGCAGATAAGAGTCTAATTCAAATAAAAATGTTGAATAGTGCAAAGGGACCTGCAGTACAATCATTAAGAGCTCAAGCAGATAAAATTACTTATCCTAAAGAAATGTTGAAAACTTTGGAATCTACTGAAAATTTAAGTATAAAAGAATCATTAGTAGAGGATTTAATTGTTGAAAATAATAAAATAAAAGGTGTAGTATTAGAAAATGGAGAAAGAATATCTTCAGATGCTGTTATTTTAACTACAGGAACATATTTAAAAGCAGATATTTTAGTAGGAGATACAAGAACAAGACAAGGTCCACATGGTGAAAAACCAAGTAATTTTTTAAGTGATAAGCTAAGAGAATATGGTTTTAATGTAATAAGATTAAAAACAGGAACTCCTCAAAGAATTGATAGAAATTCAATAGATTTTTCTAAAGCATCACGCGAGGATGGAGACCAAGTATTTAGAACATTTAGCTTTGATATTGAACCACAATATAAAATTGAAGAACAAGAACCATGTTATTTAATATATACAACAGATGAAACAAAGAAAATTATTTTAGATAATTTGAATAAATCTAGTATGTATGGTGGATTAAAAGATATAAAAGGTGTAGGTCCAAGATATTGTCCATCTATCGAAGATAAAATGGTTAGATTTAGTGATAAAGAAAGACATCAATTATTCTTAGAACCAGAAAGTCGTTTTTATGATGACATATATGTTCAAGGTTTTTCAACAAGTATGCCAATAGAAATACAAGAAAAGATGGTACATAGTTTACCAGGATTAGAAAATGCTAAAATATTAAAATATGCATATGCTATTGAATATGATGCAATTGATTCAAGACAATTAAAACAATCTTTAGAAACAAAAGTAATTGAAAATTTATTTACTGCTGGTCAAATAAATGGAACTAGTGGATATGAAGAAGCTGCATGTCAAGGATTAATCGCAGGAATTAATGCTAGTTTAAAACTTGAGAATAGAGAACCACTAGTATTGAAAAGAAATGAAGCATATATTGGAGTACTAATTGATGACTTAGTTACAAAAGGAATAATTGATCCATATAGATTATTAACTTCAAGAGCTGAATATAGATTATTATTAAGAACTGATAATGCTGATATGCGTTTAACTGATTATGGATATAAAGTTGGACTAATTTCAGAAGAAAGATATAATAGATTTAATACAAAGAAAGAAAATATAATTAAATTAACTAATCTATTAAAAGAAAATAAAATTACTCCAACAGAAGATACAAATAAATATTTAGAGTCAATTGGTACATCTATATTAAAAGATGGTATAACTCTTTTTGATTTATTAAAAAGACCAGAAATAAGTTTTGAACATATTGAACATTTTATAGAAATTAATTATTCTTCAGAAGAAAAAGAACAAGTTGCTATAAATATAAAATATGCTGGTTATATTGCTAAAGCAAATAAGGAAGCAGAAAAAATGGTTGATTTAGATAATAAATTAATACCAGATGATATTGATTATGATAAAATACATAATTTAGCAAGTGAAGCAAAACAAAAACTTAAACAAGTTAGACCAACATCAATTGGTCAAGCAATTAGAATAAGTGGAGTTAATCCAGCTGATATTTCTTTAATTATGGTATATTTAAAAAAGGAGTATCATTATGACAATAAATAGTTTTATTGAAGAATTATCCAAAATTGGAATAGAGATAAATGAAACACAATTAAATCAATTAGAAATGTATTATGAATTATTAGTAGAATATAACAAGGTAATGAATTTGACTGGTATTACAGAAAAAGATGAAGTTTATTTAAAACATTTTTATGATAGTCTTACTTTAGTAAAGGCAATTGATTTAAATAAATATGAAACATTATGTGATATAGGTACAGGTGCAGGATTTCCTGGATTAGTATTGAAAATTGTTTATCCAAAATTGAAAATTACTTTAATAGATTCATTACAAAAAAGAATAAATTTTTTAAATATTGTTATTGAAAAATTAAATTTAAAAGATATAGAGACAATTCATTCTAGAATAGAAGAATATGGATGTAATAATAGAGAAAAATATGATATTGTTACAGCGCGTGCAGTTGCATCGACAAATGTATTATTAGAGTATTCTATTCCAATTGTAAAATTAGGTGGATATTTTATTCCAATGAAAGCTAAAATAGATAATGAACCAAGTTTTGAAAATGCTCAAAAAAAATTAGGTTGTACAATGGAGAAAAAAATAGAATTTTTACTTCCATATGAAAATAGTAGTAGAACATTAATTAAATTTAAAAAAGATATAATTACAAATAAGAAATATCCAAGAAAATTTTCTGAAATAAAAAAAATTCCATTATAAGATATAATTATTTATATCTTTTTTATTTCCCAAAAAAATATAAACGTTTTAATTATTTCCCAAAGTTTATTGAATTATTTCCCAAAATATATTATAATGAAATTTAGAATAGAAAAGAGGCTTGAAATGAAAGACAATAAAGAAAAAATAATCATTATTCCTTTAGAAAAAATTCTTCCAAACAGATTTCAACCTCGTATTAAATTTAGTGAAGAATCAATTTTAAATTTAGCTGATTCAATTAAGGAACATGGAATATTACAACCCATAATAGTTCGAAGTATTGGGGATAAATACGAAATAGTTGCAGGTGAAAGAAGGTATAAAGCTACAGTTTTAGCAGGTCTTCAAGAGATACCAGCATTGCTATTTGATATAAATGATAAAGATAGTGCTGAAGTTGCATTAATTGAAAATGTTCAAAGAAAAGATTTATCTCCAATAGAAGAGGCTATTTCTTATAAGAAAATATTAGATATGGGCTATTTAACTCAATCAGATTTAGCATCTAAAATAGGTGTAAGTCAATCAGCTGTAGCAAATAAAATTAGATTATTGAACTTATGTGATGATGTTCAAGAAGCATTATTAGATGAAAAAATATCTGAAAGACATGCACGTTCATTATTAAAAATAGATGACTTAGATATACAGGCACAAATGTTAAAAAGAATATTATCAAAAAAATTAACAGTTCGTGCATTAGATGATGAAATTGATTATTATAAAAAAAATAAAAAATTTAAAGAAATTGAGAATATAGACAAATTAAATGAATCTAAACAAGAACCAGTTATTGAAATAAAAAATACAAGTTTTGATGAAAAATTAAAAGATGGATCTACTACGGATACAAAAAGTGAAGATGTTGTTTTAAAAAATGATGATAAAGTACAAGATAAAAAAGAAAGTTTAAAAAAATTAGATTTGCAAATTGAAAATGATAAATCTATTTTTGAAGATATAAGTATTGAAAATGATTTAAATGAAAATAATCAAGAAGAAGTTATTGCTGAAGAATCAGTATTAGAAGAAAAAAAAGGAGAGAATGATAACGATATGAATAATAATTTATTAAATATGAATGAGGATATGAATTATAATACTTTAAAGAATACAGGTGGAACTCCAGGAAAATTCTTTATGAATACTGAGAATATTGCAAAGGAGGAACCAAAAGAAGAAAAATCAATTTTTAATTTTGATAATTCCAATAATACTGGAAATATATTTTCAGATTTGATGGCACCTCAAGGAAGTAAAAATTTATTTAGACCAGGTACAACACAAGAAAGTGTTATTCCTACTTCAAATGTAGAACCAAAAAATGAAGATGTATCAAGTAATTCTACTCCTAATGTATCAAGTATGTTTGAAAATTTAATGGGTGTTTCAACATCATCTTCTGAAGAAATTGATAAAGATACTTTTAATAAATTTATGGATCCTTCATTTGTTGATGGTGAGAAACAAGATACTACAACTAATTCAGAAAATATTTCTTCAAATGTTTTTTCAAAATTTTTAGTTAATAATGATGAACAAAATGCAGAAACTAAAAATGATAAAAAAGAATCAGCTAATAATAATAGTGGAAGCAATATTTTTCAAAATTTATTAAGAAAAAGTGATACTAATAATCAACCAAAAGAAGATTCAACTTCAAATGTTTCAATATTTAGTAATGTATTTGACAGTAATAAAAAAGAAGAAGTTAAAGTAGAAGAAAATGTTAATGAACCAGCTGCTCCTTCATCAATATTTAATTTTAAAAATGAAGAATCAGTAAGTGATAATACATCAAATATCCAAATTCCAACAGTAGAGATTGAACAAAAAGAGGAAATAAAATCAAGTGATGATATATTTAAAACTAATGATTCAGAAAAGAAACCAGATTTACTTGCTCCAATGGGCGATGAAAGTTCTAATCAACAAATTACTTTAAATCCATCATTTGATGATATAAAAATTGATGAACCAAAAGAAGAAAATACTACAGTAGTAAGTAATGATTTAAGTAGTTTAAGTCCTATGCAAAATAATTTGGATGTATCTGTAAATGATGAACCTGTGGAAACATCAAATGAAGAAGAATCAAATGATACATTAACTATTGATAAAACAATTGAAGATGAAAAGAAAGACGAGAAAATTGAAGAAACAAATAATGTTGAACCAACTGAGAAAGAAAAGGAAGATTTAATAACTTTTAATACAACTAAACCAATATTTGTAACTGCTTCGTCAGAAGAAAATGTATCATCTATGCCTACATCTCCAATTATTGATGTTCCAGAAGAACCAACTGAAGAAGCTGAAAAAGTTGAATTACCAGAGCCAGCGCCAGTGGTTACTAGTTTAGAAATAGATGAGCCTGCTGAAGAAGTAGAAGAAGATATAAATAACATGATTGGTAATCAACCAATTATAGTAACAGATTATAATAAACAATATGACCCAGTAATTCCAGATGCAGGTCCACAGGTAGAAAAAATAGAATTTAAAAAAATACTTAGTCTTATTAGAGAATTAAGTGAGACAATAGAAAAATGTGGATATGAAATAGATACTGATGAAATAGATTTACAAGATAAGTATCAAGTTATATTTAATATTAATAAACAATAAAGAATGAGAATTATTTCTTATTCTTTTTTTTATTAAATATATGTTATAATATATTTAGAATAGGGGAATGTCGAATGAAAAAAAGTGAAACATTAGTTTATGAAAATTTAGAATATGATTGTTATAGTAGAATAAATCTATTTAAAAAATTATTAGATAATCTTGATGAATCTGACTGCAATTTAAAAAATTTAGGTTATGAAATTGTTGATTCAAAAATACTATTAGATTTGATAAAATTATGTTTTAAAGATAAAAAAAGTTCAAATATTAATTTAAAGTTAATTGATATTTTATCAAAAGAAGTTAATAGATATTCAGAATTTGAAAAATACTTAAGAAATAAAAAATACTATGTTTCATGTAGTATAGATAATTCATTTGATAATAAAAAAAATAGTTATGTAAAAATAGATAATGATAAATCAAAAACATGTTTAAATGATTTTATAAATGAAACAAATATTTTTAGATTAATTCTTAATAATAAAACATTTAATTTAAATAATAAAGTTGATAATTTAAATAATAATAAAATTAATAATATTAATTTCAATATTAAGGAAATTTTTAAAGATATGATTGATATCAATATGGATGAACAACATTTTGAAGAGTTAAATGAAATTATTTCCTTGAGAAAAAAAGTTGCTTCTTTGATTTTAACAATTGAAGCGTGTAATATTATTCTTAATCTAGATTTAGATGATTTTGTACTTAGAGATGATGTGAAAAATTTATTTCATTTATTTGTTGTAGAATGCTCTAGTAATATAATTAATAGTGAAAAACAATTAAATAAATATATTGATAAAATCCAAGAATTAATAAAATCTTACAAAAGTAAAACATTGGAAAAAGAAGAAGATTTGTATAATATATATAGTGATATTAAGTTGTCAGAAAATAATCAAAATTTGTTAGATTTTTATTATAAAGTATATGAAAATACAATTAATTTTGATGATGCTAATTGTATAAGCTTTTTAACTTTTTTAAAGATAAATTGTCCAAATGAAAAAGAATTAATTAAAATAGTAGATGCAAAATATAAACAATTTAGTACAATTTATTCAGAATATTTAATTTATAAGGCCCCTTATGTGAATACAGATTTATGTATTACTTTTGATCAGTTTGCAAAAATGAAATACGGAATAGAAAATATATCAACAGGTTTTTCAAAATAATAAACAAAATGTAAAAAAGAAAAACTAAATTTTTTATTATATTGACAATAATTAAATAATTGTGCTATGATTTCCATAGATAGAAAGTACATCTATCAGGATATAAATAAAATAGGAGGTAAATTATGAGTAATTTAACAGGTTATAATCCAGAAGAAGTAACAATGTCAATTAATGCAATTAAAGGTGCTTATGAAGAATTAATTTCAATTTTAGGAGATAGAATTCAAAATGAAATAGTTAATGGAATGTCAGATAAATGGGCATGTTCAAATGCACAAAAATTTTTTAGTGAAGCTTTCAAACCAGCTGTTGATAGTTTAATAACAGGTGTAAACACTACTTTTGAAAGTGTTGTTAATGCAATGAATGAAGCTGCTCAAATTTGGGCAAGTGATTGTGGAGAAGTATACTCACCAGTATCTTTATCTTTAATTATTAAAAATATTGATACATCAAATATTTTTGAAAATATTTCAGGAATCAGAGGAATTGATTTAGATCAAGCTTCTCAAGTAGCAGCTAAGTTACCAACAATTGCTGCAGAAGCTGAAAATGCTGTATCAAAAGCATCATCTGCTGTTGATAGTTGTGGATTCATGGGTGGTTCACAAGCTGAAAATTTAAAAGCATCATTAAACGTTATTAAAACAAACATTTCAAATGCTACAAATGAAATTACAAGTGAAACTAAAGCAGCTTTCGAAAGTACAATTGCTACTTATGGA
The DNA here is from genome assembly GCA_902795975.1 of uncultured Erysipelotrichaceae bacterium. Next base: position 60,776 of record CADBNE010000024.1, on the reverse strand, counting down.
AATGCAGCTGGACAAATTTCTCAAGCATTTGCAGGAAATTAATATTTAGGAAGAATTTCTTTCTAAATACATGAAAACTACTCTTGAGTAGTTTTTGTGTATTTATAAGGAAGTGATTATTATGTTTATAAATAGTGAAAAACTTTCAATTGAGTTAAAAAAATTACTTAGCTTAATAGATAAATATAATGATATTTATATTAACTATTACAATACTTTAAACGAATCATCAACGTACTGGAGTAGTCCATTAAGTGTACGTTTTTTTTCAGATACTTCTATTGAAAAAAATAATGTTGAAATGACAATTGCAGATTTAAAAAATTTATCTTCTATTTATAATTATATGGTCGAAGAATATAGTGAAATTGGAAAAAAGATTAGATATGATTTATCGTGCGAAAATAGTTTAAATCAATTATTTAATAAATATATTGAAAAAATTGATTCAACACTTATTTTATATAGAAATCTTTCATTAGAAACAGAAGATGTAGAAATTATTAATAAACAAATGGAAACACTTAAGAATAATAAAAAAAGAATAATAGATATAAAAAATTATTACAATGAATTATTTAATAAATTAAAAGAAATTGAAATTGAAGTTAAAAATAAATTAATAACTTTAAATATAAAATATATAAAAGAAAATGATATTCAACAATATTTATGAGGTGTTTATGAATAGTAATATGCATATTGAAAATATGGAAAATTTATTGGATAAATTAAATATGTACAAAAAAAATGAATTAATGCTTTTTGGTGAATTAAAAAACGAGTTCAATAATATAGGTTATACATTTGAATTACCTTTTAGTAAGGTTTTTGAAGAGAAAATAAATCAATTGTATGATAATTTATCAATTATAATAAAAATTCATGAGAATAATATAATTGTAATAAATAGAAATATAGATAAATATTTGAATACATCATTTAAAGTAGCACAAAAATTTGATGAAATAGTAAAATAGGTGATATTATGCTTAACAATATAAATAATAGAGAAATATTAAAAAAAATAAAAGAGAATATTACGGAAATGAATGATTCACATATTGAACTTGAATCTGAAATGAATAAAAGTATTTGTATTAATGATTCTATAATAAAAAAAGATGAATTATTAATTATAAAGAAAGAAAATAATGTTATATTAGAACAATTAAGAGCTATGTTAGATACTAAAATTAATAGTGAAAGCTAAGAGTATATGTACTCTTTTTTTTTATTTAAACCTATGATATACTTATAATAGAATGGAATAATAGAGGGTGGTAATATGAATATATCATTATTTTTAATTGATGGAATATATAATTTTAAATTACCAAGTCAAGTTTCAGGTAGTTTTTCTTTTGATTCAGAAGAAACAGATATAAAACTTATAAATATTGAAGAAAAAGAAGGACAATGGTTTTTGTATGCAACAACATATGTAAGTATATTAGATAATGAAGGAAAAATAGTGGATGAATTACCTATAATGGACAATACATTTTATCGATTAAAAAGAGATGATAAAATTTATTTAATGTATGTAAGTTCAGTAATTGATACAAAAATGAATTGTTATGCTTATAATGAAAAAATGAAGTTTATTATTGGAAATACTGATGATTGTCAATTAAAATATTCATGTAATTATTTGAATAATTTAAAAATAGGAATTGCATATTCAAATAATAGTATTATAGGTCAAAAATCAAATAATACACTTATCTATATAAATAATGAGCCAATAGTAAATAAGAATTTTAATATAAAATATGGTGATGAATTAAATATATATGGACTTAGAATTATTTTCCTTAAAAATATGCTTTTTATAAATAATTTAAAGAATTTAAGTATTAATTATAATCAAAGTAATATATTCGAAAAAAATATTCTTTCATCTGATGAAATTAAGGAAATAGAAATAAAAGATAGGGAATTATATTCTAAAAATGACTATGCTTCTAAAGCACCTAGAATAAGACGTATAATCGAAGAAAAGGTTATAAAATTAAGTGCTCCTCCTTCGATAAGTAAAGAGGAGGAACTTCCACTAATATTAGTTATTGGTCCAATGTTTACAATGGCTATAATTTCTGTTACAACACTTGTTAATGCAATAAGTAGAATTGCTGCTGGATCTGCAACATTGGGTACATCATGGATGCAAATATTATCTGGACTAGCAATGTTACTATCTTGTCTTTTATGGCCAATTTTAACAAAAAAATATAATAAAAAATTAAAAGAAGAGAGAAAAAAATTAATAATAGAAAAATATTCAGAATATTTGGATGAAAAGGCTAAAGAGTTAGAAAATGAATCTCAATATCAACGAATTGTATTAAATGAAAATTTAATAACAGTTGACCAATGTATAGAAAATATAAAAACAAAAAATATTAATTTTTGGTCTAAAAGAATCGATCAAAATGATTTCTTAGTTGTAAGAATAGGAATGGGTAACGAAAAATTAAATGCGAGAATAGATTATCCAGAAGGTGGATTTTCAATAGATGAAAACGAATTAAAAAATAAAGCTGATGAAATTGTAAAAAAATATAAATATATAGAGAATGTTCCAATAGCTTATTCACTTTATGAAAATCCAATAACAGCTATAATGGGTAGTGAAGTTAAAACAGTAAACTTTATAAACAACATTTTAATACAACTTTTATCATTTTATAGTTACGAAGATTTAAAAATTGTTGTATTTACTGATGAAAAAAATGAAAATTATTGGGATTATTTAAGATATTTAAATCATTCATTTACAAATGATAAAAGCTTTAGATTTTTCTCAGCAGATTATGAAAGTTCAAAAAATATATCAGAGTATTTAAATTATATAGTTAATTATAGAATAGAAAATAATAACAGTTCATCTAAAAAAAATGATACAAAACCTCATTTTATTGTTTTAGTAGATGATTATGATACTGTTAAAAGATATGATTTCTTTAAAACATTAACAGAAAGTGATGATAATTTAGGTTTTTCTATTTTAATTGCAGAAAATAGATTAAATAAGTTACCAAGTAAGTGTAATAACTTTATTACTTTAAATGAAAAACAATCTGGTATATTAAAAAATTCATATGAGAAACAAGAACAAATAATTTTTAATGATGAAATTAAATATGATATAGATTTAATGGAATTATCTAGAATAATTTCTAATGTGCCTATTGAATTTGAAGAAGGGATGAAATCCCTACCTAATTCAATTACTTTCCTTGAGATGGAACAAGTTGGTAAAGTTGAACAATTAAATATATTAAATCGTTGGAAAATAAACGATTCTACATCAAGTTTGCGTGCTGAAGTAGGGATTGATGAATCTGGAGATTTAATGTATTTGGATTTACACGAAAAATTTCATGGACCACATGGACTTATTGCGGGTATGACAGGTAGTGGTAAATCAGAATTTATAATTACATATATTTTATCAATGTGTATTAATTATAGTCCAGATGACGTATCATTTATTTTAATTGATTACAAGGGTGGTGGATTAGCCTTTGCCTTTGAAAATAAAACTTCAGGGGTTGTATTACCTCATTTAGCAGGAACTATAACAAACTTGGATAAAGCCGAAATGGATCGTACTTTAGTTAGTATAGATAGTGAAATTAAAAGAAGACAAAAAATATTTAATGAAGCACGCGATGTTTTAGGAGAAAGTACTATAGATATATACAAGTATCAAAAGTTCTATAAAGAGGGTAGTCTTGAAGAACCAATGCCTCACTTATTTATAATATGTGATGAGTTTGCTGAATTAAAGAGTCAACAACCTGATTTTATGGATAACTTGATAAGTGTAGCGCGTATTGGACGTTCATTAGGTGTACATTTAATACTTGCAACACAAAAACCAAGTGGTGTAGTAAATGATCAAATATGGTCAAATACTAAATTTAGAGTATGTTTAAAAGTACAAGATGAATCTGATAGTAGAGAAATGTTAAAAAGAACAGAGGCTGCTTATTTAAAACAAGCTGGTAGATTTTATCTACAAGTTGGATATGATGAATATTTTGCACTAGGTCAATCAGGTTGGTGTGGTGCTAAATACTATCCATCGAATGAAATAATTAAACAAGTTGATAAGAGTATTAATTTTATTGATTGTTCAGGAACTATAATAAAGAGTATACAAGCATCAGGAGGAATTAAAGTTGAGCCTCAAGGTGAACAATTAGCAAATATTATGAATTCTATTATAGAAGTATCTAATCAAGTTAATAAAAAAGCTAGAAAATTATGGCTAGATAATATTCCTGAAATAATTATTTCAGATGAATTAGAGAAAAAATATAATTATAGTGTTGAAAAGTACAAAGTTACAGCAATTATAGGTGAATATGATGCACCTGAAAAGCAAGAACAAGGTATAGTTATATATGATTTCTTAAAAGATGGAAATACTTTAATTTATGGTAATGATGGTAGTGAAAGAGAAAAATTATTAGATGAAATAATATATTCATCAGTAAAAAATTTCTCAGCTGAAGAATTAAATTATTATATTGTAGATTATGGTTCAGAATTATTTAGAAAGTATAGTAATTTACCTCATTTGGGTGGATTAGTATTCCTAAGTGATGAAGAAAAATTTAATAATTTATTTAAAATGATTAAAAAAGAAATAAATAATAGAAAAAAATTATTTGCTGATTATGGTGGTGAATATGCAAATTATATTTCTAAAGCAGAAAATAAACTACCTTTAAAAGTTATTATTTTAAATAATTATGATTCTATATATGAAAACAATGGAAATGTATATGAAGAATTACCTGATATGATAAGAGATTCTGAAAGATACGGAATAATATTTATTATTACAGGTAATGCCTCAAACTCTATTCATAATAGAATATCTCAAAATTGTCATAATGTATATGCATTTAAACTTAAAGAACAAAGTGATTACACAACAATATTAGGACAAAAAACTAAGATTATTCCACGTGAAATTATGGGCCGTGGATTAATGGTCAATGATGGGGTACATGAGTTTCAAGTTGCCACAATATTTGATTCTGAGGATAGCAATGATATGTTATTACAATTTGTTGATGAATTAAATAAAGTAAATACATCAAAAGCAGATAAGATTCCTACATTACCTGAAATAGTTAATTTAGAAGTAATTTCATCATATATTGATTCTTTAAAAAATATTCCAGTAGGAATAGAAAGAGCTTCATTAGATGCATCAACTATAGATGTAATATCAACACCTGGTGTTATAATTGCATCAAATAAAATAGAAAATACAAATTGTTTTGCAAAAAGCTTTATTGAATTATTAACTAAGTATAACAATTCTTTCTTTGCTATATTAGATGCAGAAAATAGTTTAGATATGAAAAATAGTATCAATGATAATTTTGGAAGTGTTTTAGATAATTTAATTGAATCAATAGAAAAATTAAAAGAAACCAATGAGAAGAAAACAGGATTTATTGTTATTAATGGTGTAGATAAGTTTGTATCAAAAGTAAATGATAATAATAAATTAGCAAAATTAACCAATTTATTAAAAGAATATGAAAATATTAGAATGGTTATAATTGATGCTTATGCTAAAATTAAAAAATTTGCTTTTGAGGCATGGTTTACAGCATTATTCAATATAAATTATGGTATTTGGATTGGTAGAGGATTATCTGATCAAAATTTATTCCATATTTCAAATATAAGTCGTGAAATGTCAAAAGATTATAAAAACTATATGGGATATGTAGTTAATGAAGGATATGCAACATTAGTAAAATTATTAGATTTTATAAATACAGAAGAGCAAGGTGATAGTGATGAAGGATAAAGTATTAATTAAATTATTTGTTTCTGATTTAAATTCATGCTATGACGTATTTATACCAGTAAATGAAGTTATTTGGAAAATAAAAAAAATGCTTGTTAAATCTGTTTCTGATTTAACAGGTATACCTCTTGATTATAATGAAGAGTATTTATTAATAAATAAATTTACAGGCGATATATATAATAATAACGAAATAGTTATTGATACTAATATAAGAAATGCTACAGAATTGATGTTAATAAAAAAATGATTTCAATGAAATCATTTTTTTATGCCCATGGATTACTTGATTCTAATGACCTAATATCAGCTAATATTCCCATAAAAGAGTCACTCCAAAGATAGTAATTTCCATCTTTAGCTAATCTTACTGTTATTGGTCTTGGACTATCAGCACCACCACTTTTTAGAAATAATCTAACATATCCTTCCTCTTGTCTTGAATAATCATTTTCAGTTACTTCAACTTCATATGGAATACTAGGTGTATAATCGTTATCTGGAGTTGCTCCTTTGAAGTATGATTTTCCAATAAAACTAGCTTTATCATTTTGAGTCATTCTATCTTTTATTTGTTGTCTCATAAGTGCTGATATAGGTTGATTATCACCCATTAAAAATTGTAACATTTCTATAAAATTGCTATCATCATTTACATTATATGCAGTAGCAATATTTACAAAAGCAGCAGCAACATTATATGGATTAGTTCTATCCATATATTCTAAATCTAATTTAGAATTAAATAATTTATCAAAATTTACTATCATATATCCTCCTTATTTTCTTAATTATATCATTTACATTATAATATGTGCAATATCATTAAAAATAAAAAATTATGTACAAAAAGTTCTATATTTATGATACAATTATGCTTGTGTGTTTTAGGAGTGATGAAATGAAAAAAACAAAAATTGTTACAAGTTTAGGTCCTGCATCAGATAGTGTTGAAGTATTTACTGAGATGGTAAAAGCAGGGGCAAATGTAGCACGCGTTAATTTTTCACATGCTACTATGGAAAGTAGAGAAAAGATTTTAAATACTGTAAAGGAAGCAAGAAGAATTACTAATTGTTCTATAGGTATTTTATATGATACTAAAGGTCCAGAATTTAGAAATGGCGAAGTAGTTGAAGGTGGTATTAACCTAGTTGATGGAAATACTATTAAAATTGTAAAAGAAAATGTTATAGGTAATGAAGAAAGATTTTCAGTTAATCATCCAGAAGCAGTTGATGCTTTACAAATAGGTAATGTTGTATTACTTGAAAATGGATTAATGGAAATAAAAGTAATAGATAAAGATAATGATTCAGTTACTTGTGAAGTAATAAATGGTGGTTTACTATTATCTAGAAAGAGTTTATCAGCACCAGGAGTTAATTTGAATATACCATTTATATCTGAACAAGATAGAGAAGATATTATATATGCATGTAGACATGAAGGAGAATATTTAGCTGCTAGTTTTGTTCAAACTAAGGAAGATGTATTAGCAATTAGAGAAATATTAAAAGAAGAGAATAGGGAAGATATGAAGATTATATCTAAGATAGAATCTAAGACAGGAATAGATAATTTAGAAGATATAGTTAAAGTATCAGATGGTTGTATGGTTGCGCGTGGAGATTTAGGAGTAGAAGTTCCTATGGCAGATTTACCAATATATCAAAAGAAAATTGTTAAATTATGTAGACAATATAAGAAAATATGTATTGTTGCTACTGAAATGTTAGAATCTATGAAAAGTAATCCAAGACCTACTAGAGCAGAGGTTACAGATGTAGCTAATGCTGTATATAATGGTACAGATGCTGTAATGTTATCTGGAGAAACTACAGTAGGTAAATATCCAGTAGAAACAGTTAGATTTATGGCTGAAATATGTTCAAATATAGAAGATTCAATAGATTATAAAAATATATTTGCACAAAAGAATGTTGAAACTGCAACAGATGCTATTGTTAAATCAGTAGCTGAGTCAGCTAATTCTTTAAATGCTAAGTTAATAGTTGTTCCAACAATCACAGGTACATCTGCAAGATTAATATCTAATCTAGAACCAAGTTGTCCTATTTTAGCACTTGTTACTGATGAAAATGTTGGTAATAGTTTATCAGTTAATTATGGAGTATATACTAGAAAAGTAGATTATTGGAATAATATGAATGAAATATTTGAAAAATCTTTAGAAGAATCTAAGAAATTTATTAACTTAGAAAAAGGAGATCAAATAATAATTACAGGTGGATTTAATAATCAAAACAGTAAAGAGTTTGTTCCAACTAATTTAATGAAAATTGAAACAATAGACTAATATCTATTGTTTCTTTTTTTTACATGATATAATTATATTGGTGGTAATATGAGTATAAAGAATATTATATTAAATAGTATGCCTAGTAACTTAAATTATATGTATTACTGGTCCAGAGTTAAAAAGAACAAATTAGAAAAATAAGTATTGTTAATACTTGTTTTTTTTGTTATCCTTTATATAAAAGGAGATGGTAGTATGAAGTATACGTGTGCATATTGTACAAAAAATTCTTGTCATAAAAGAGATTTAGAAAATGCTCCTAAGAATTGTCCAACAGTTAATGAGAAAGATAATTTAGAAGAAATTCTAAAAAAGTATGAAGAAAAAGAAAATTATGATATTGCTAAAGCATCAGCTGAAGTAGTTATGGATAACTATGGTGGAAAGACTAGAGTAAAAGAAATAATTGATTTTTGTAAAACTATGGGTTATAAAAAGATTGGTTTAGCTTTTTGTGTAGGTTTAGTTAAAGAAGCTAATATATTTGCTAAAATATTAAATAAATATGATTTAGAGGTTGAATCAGTAATATGTAAATTAGGTAGTGTAGATAGAGAAAATATAGGTATTCATGATTGTGATGTACCTATGTGTAATCCTATAGCGCAAGCTGAATTTTTAAATAATATTAATACTGATTTTAACATTGTATTAGGACTATGTGTAGGGCATGATACATTATTTTTTAAATATTCTAAAGCACCAGTTACTGTATTAGCTGTTAAGGATAGAGTTTTAGCTCATAATCCATTAGGAGCTTTATATCAAGCTGATAGTTACTATCATAGTAAATTATATCCTAAAGAAGAAAAATAAAAATAAGTTTAAGAACTTATTTTTATTTTGTACGTACATATAATTCCTCAGGTTGTGGAGAACATCCGTATTCATAATCATCTTGTCCATAAGAAACTACTTTTAGTGCATTATTATCTAATATAAAAAAGTCTATTTTATCAAATCTATTATTATAATACTTATCTTTATTTTTAAAAGTGAGTATTGTTGTATATTCATTCTTTTTTACGGAATAAGTTCCATCAACAAAAAGTATTCCATAACAAGCATTTAAGTGAAGAGTTGCTTTTTTTGTTCTTCCATCAAGTATTAGTTTAGAGGGAACTGTACCAGGTTCTTTTGGTTGAGAAGTGAATGTTCCATGAATAATATCAATTTTTGTTATTTTAACTTTTCTTTCTTTGGTAGAACAATTATTAGATGAATCACAAACTGTATATTTTACAATATAATTACCAGCTTTATTACTATCAACATTGCTTTCAATCTTTGGTTGAGTTAATGTTTTATCATAATTATCTGTAGCGGATATTCCATATTCAGTATAAAACTCTTCACCTAGTATTAAATCTAAATTACCTTTATTTATAGTTATTTTAGGTGCTTGAGTATCTTTTACAATCACTTTAATTTTCTTTTCAGAACAATTATTAGATGAATCACATGCTGTATATTTTGCTTCATATTCTCCAATTTCGTTTAATTTAATATTATTTTCTTTTTTAATATTTTCAATAGTTTTATCATAATTATCTTTTACTTCAATTTTGGGCTCTACATACTTATCAACATTAACACATAGTGTAATTTCATCTTTTCCATCTATAATTATTTCAGGTGCTTTTTTATCAACTATGTGTATAATTCTTGTTACCTTTGAATTTGAAAAGGTATATGTAACAGTGTAATCACCTAGTTTGTTTGTATCAATGTTACTTTCTATTTGAATTTTTTTATTTATAGGAATTATTCCTTTTTTTAATTTAGCTCCTTCTTCTATATACTTTTCACCATAATTAATTGTAATTTCTTTTTGCCCATTTAAATATATTTTATAAGGAAAAAAAATATACATAGCTATAAAGACTATTAGTAGTATTACAACAGCAATTCCCCCATACAAAATAATCTTCTTCTTCATATAACTCCTCTATTATTAATATTAAATATATTATATCATGCTTTTTAATTTTATTATATAGTTTTAAGTTTTTTGATTATTGTTTTATATTAATAATAATGATAAAATATGTTTGTTAAAGGGGAGGTGCTACATGTTTGAATTAGTATCGAAGTATCAACCTAGTGGAGACCAACCAGAAGCAATAAAAGAATTAGTACAAGGTATTAAAGATGGTAAGAAAGATCAAGTTTTATTAGGTGCTACAGGTACAGGTAAAACTTTTACTATAGCTAATGTAATTAAAGAAGTTAATAAGCCTACTTTAGTTTTAGCACACAATAAAACACTTGCAGGGCAATTATATGCAGAATTTAAGGAATTATTTCCTAATAATGCAGTAGAATATTTTGTTAGTTATTATGATTATTATCAACCAGAAGCATATGTAGCTAAGACAGATACATATATTGAAAAAGATGCATCTATCAATGATGAAATAGATGAATTAAGACATGCAGCAACTTCATCATTACTTAAAAGAAAAGATGTTATAGTGGTAGCTAGTGTATCTTGTATATACGGTATAGGTGATAAAGAAGATTACGAAAATATGATGTTAACTGTTAGATGTGGAGAAACAGTTGAACGTAATGAAATAATTGAAAAATTAGTTACTATGTTATATGAAAGAAATGATATAGATTTTAAAAGAGGTACTTTTAGAGTACATGGAGATATTATAGAAGTAATACCTATAAATCAACATAGTAAGGGAATTAGAATAGAATTCTTTGGTGATGAGATAGATAGAATATCCGAATTTGATGTAGTTACAGGTGCTATAGTAAATAATAAAGAAACTATTAGTATATTTCCAGCTAGTCACTTTGTTACTACAGAAGAAAAACTTAATAAAGCTTTAGGTAATATAGAAATTGAGTTGGAAGAACAATTAGCTAAGTTTAAAAAAGAAAATAAGTTATTAGAATATCAAAGATTAGAGGAAAGAACTAAGTATGATTTAGAGATGTTAAAAGAAACTGGATTTTGTAGAGGTGTAGAGAATTATTCTAGACATTTAGCACTTAAACAAGCAGGGGATACGCCATATACATTAATTGATTTCTTTGGTGATGATTTTCTAATGGTTATAGATGAATCACATGTTACTGTACCACAAGTAAGGGGTATGTATAATGGAGATAGAGCTAGAAAAGAAGTATTGGTTGATTATGGATTTAGATTACCTAGTGCACTAGATAATAGACCATTAAAATTTGATGAGTTTGAATCTAAAATGAAACAAACTATATATATATCAGCAACTCCAGGAGATTATGAGTTAGCTAAAACACATCATAAAGTAGTAGAACAAATAATTAGACCTACAGGATTATTAGACCCATTAATAACTATTAATCCTACTAAGAATCAAATAGATAATTTAATAGAAAATATTAATGAATGTATAAGTAGAGATGCTAGAGTATTAGTTACAACTCTTACTATAAGAATGGCAGAAGAATTAACTAATTATTTGAAGAAATTAGATATTAAAGTAGCTTATCTACATTCTGAAGTAAAGACATTAGAAAGATTGGAGATAATAAGAGATTTACGTAAGGGTAAATATGATGTATTAGTTGGTATTAACTTATTAAGAGAAGGATTAGATATACCTGAAGTAGAGTTAGTAGCAATCATGGATGCTGATAAACAAGGATTCTTACGAAGTGAAAGAAGTTTAATTCAAACTATTGGTAGAGCTGCTAGAAATGCTAATGGTAGAGTTATAATGTATGCAGATAATATTAGTGAATCTATGGAAGTAGCTATTAAAGAAACAAATCGTAGAAGAAGTATACAAGAAGAATATAATAAAGAACATGGTATTATACCTAAAACTATTATTAAAGAAATTAGAGAAGTAATAAGTAATAATAAGAAAATAGATAATAAAGAAAAAGTTAAGATGTCTAAACATGAAAAGGCACAACTTATTATACAAATTGAAAATGAAATGCATGAAGCAGCTAAAAATCTTGATTTTGAAAGAGCTATGGAATTAAGAGATGCATTATATGAATTAAAGAGTGAATAAACAGTTAGAGTAATCTAACTGTTTTATTTGAATATTATATATAATAGTGCTATAATTTAACCAGGAGATATATATGGAAAAAAAAGAAAAAAACGTTGAAAAAAAATGGAACAAAAGACAAAGTATAAGTAAGGGGTTAGATATATTTATACATTTACTTGGATATACTTTAGTACTTATTACTGTATCAATAATATTTAAAGATATAGTATATATATCTAATTTTTGGTGTGCATGTTTAGCAGTTATTATAATATTTATATTAAATAGAACAGTTAAACCAGTACTTACTTGGTTAACAATACCTTTAACTGCTATGACATTAGGTTTGTTTTATCCATTAATTAATGCATTTATATTAAAGCTAACTGATTGGATACTTGGTAAACAATTTCAAATAAATGGTATTCTTTGGTTAATTGTTGTATCTATAGTTATTTCTATTATGAACGCTATAATGGATAACTTTATAATTGATGGAATTATCAAGGGAGGAAAAAGAAAATGAATCCAGTAGCATTTAATTTAGGACCATTTTCTATACATTGGTATTCTCTTTGTATACTGGCAGCATTCCTACTTGGTTTTTTATTGGTAAAAAAAGAAATAAAAAGACATAATATAGATAGTAATTTTTTAGGAGATTATTTCTTTTATTTAGTACCTATAGTAATATTGGGTGCTAGAATATATTATGTAGTATTTGAATGGTATTATTATAAAGATGATTTATTAGAAATATTTAAAGTATGGAATGGTGGATTAGCTATTCATGGTGGTGTTATAGCAGGTATTATATATACCTACTTATTTTGTAAAAAGAAACATATTAATCCATTTAGATTTATGGATATTGCAGCTCCTTCATTGGTATTAGGTCAAGCAATAGGTAGATGGGGTAATTTTTTTAATCAAGAAGCATATGGACCAGTGGTAACATTAAAAGAATTAAAAAACTTACATATACCAGAGTTTATAATAGATGGAATGAAAATAGATGGTGTATATCATCATCCAACATTCTTATATGAATCATTAACTTGTTTAGTATGTTTTATAATAATATTTAGTTTAAGAAGATTTTATAAAAATTTGAAAGTAGGTACATGTTGTGGCATATATTTTATAATATATGGTATAGAAAGATTCTTAGTAGAAAGTATGAGACAAGATAGTTTAATGTTAGGCTCTATTAAGGTAGCACAATTAGTATCAATTATAGGAATAATAATAGGAATAATATGTATTATTTTATCTTTAATAAAGAAGGTACCATACTTAGAAGATAAAAAAGAGAAAGAGGAATAATATGAATAAAAAAGTAGTAGTTTTAGGTGGAGGAACAGGTTCTTCTACTTTAATAAGAGGTTTAAAACAATTTCCAATAGATTTAAGTGCTATTGTATCAGTTTGCGATGATGGTAAAAGTACAGGAATATTAAGAGAAGAATTTAATATTCCAGCGGTTGGAGATATAAGACGTGTTTTAGTAGCACTTTCTGAGACAGAACCATTAGTAATGGAATTATTTAATTATAGATTTAATACAACTAGTGATTTAGATGGACATACTGTAGGTAATTTATTATTAACTGCATCTTCAGAAATAACAGGTAATTTATCTGATGGTATAGAAGCATTAAGTAAAGTATTAAATTTAAAAGGTAAAGTAATACCTTTAACAGAGGATAATGTAGTATTAATGGGAGAAATGAAAGATGGTAGTATTGTTGAAGGTGAACATAATATTACTATGGCAAAGAAAGAAATAAATAAAGTATATTATAAAGAAGAAGCTACACCTACAAAGGAAGCTATTGCTGCTATTAAAGAAGCAGATTTAGTAATATTAAGTATGGGTAGTTTATTTACTAGTATTATACCTAATTTAATATGTGATGATATTATTAAAGCTTTAGATGAGACAAATGCTAAAATAATGTATGCTTGTAATATGATGACACAACCAGGGGAAACAGATAATTTTAAAGTATCAGATCATGTTAAATTATTAAATGAGTATTTAGGAAATCATAAAATAGATGTCGTAATAGCTAATTCTGGGTCAATAGATCAAGATTTAGCTCAAAAATATGAATCTTTAGAACAAAAAGACCCTGTTATATTTGATAAAGAAGAATTAGATAAAATAGGTTGTGATGTTATTCATGATAATTTCTTTTCAGTTACAAATAATTTAATTCGTCATGATGTCATGAAATTAAGTTTACAAATATTTAGTTATTTATTAGAAAATTAATATGTCATTTACTAGTGATGTAAAAAATGAAGTAAGTAAACTTAATCATGAACGAATAGAAATGATAGCTGAGTTATCAGTTATATTGAAGAATAATGCTAATATAGGAGAAAGTATTAAAATTACAACAGAGAATCCTTCAGTAGCACGTTATGTATATTCAGCAATAAAACAATTATATGGAATATCATCTAAGATAAATGTACGTAATGGATATAACTATACTAAAAACTATATATATATAATTGAAGTATCTAAAAAGTTAAGAGATATAATAAAGGATTTAAGTTTAGATACTAATATACCAAGAAGTTATATTATAGATGATGAATTATCAAAAAGGGCTTATTTAAGAGGCTTATTTATAGCATGTGGTAGTATAAATGATCCTAAAAAATCTAGATATCATTTAGAATTCTTTGTTGATGACAGTGAGTATGCAGAATTTATAAAGGGTTTATTGAATGAGTATGATTTAAATAGTAAAGTATTAAAAAGAGAAAATAAATATATGATATATATTAAGGAAGCAGAGAAGATAGGAGACTTTCTTAGAATGATGAACGCTATTAATTCTTTATTTTATTTTGAAGATATAAGAATTTATAGAGATCATAAAAATATGACTAATAGACTAAATAATTGCGAACAAGCTAATGTAGATAAGATAATTGCTACAGCAAGTAATCAAGTTAATGATATAAAAGTAATTGAAGAAGAAGGTGGACTTGATTTACTTAATGAAAAAGAGCAAATAGCAGCTATATATAGAAAAAAATATCCAGAAGCATCATTAGTAGAATTAAGTGAAATAATTAGTGTTGAAACAGATACTAAAATTACAAAGTCAGGGTTATATCATAGATTTAATAAAATTAAAGATTTAGCACAAAAAATTAGAGAAAAAAGTAAGGAGTAGAATATGCCATTAATAAGTAATAGAGATATAGAAACAACATATACTTCACCAGATGGTTCTATATTTATTGATTTTGATGCAATTGATAAAGAAATAGAAGCTGATAGTGAAGAAGAGGAAGATGAAGAAGAATAGTAACTATTAGTTACTTTTTCTTTTTATTTATATATAAAATTTATTTATAATAAATTGATTTAATATAAATAATATGATATACTATTAGTCCGAAAAGAGGGGTTATATGGCTACATTAGAAAAAAAAGATAATACAATATTGGGCTCTAAACTAAATATTTTCTTATCTGCTGAAAAAAAAGTAGGATCTAAATTAATATTAATAAAAGATGCTTTTAATAGATTACCATGTTCTACTATTGGATTAGATTCTAGATTAGGTATTATTAAGGAAATTAATAGTCGTATTAAAACAGATGAAAGTATTAAGGGTAAATTAAAAAAACATAAAAAAACATATACTTATGAGAATGCTATAGAAACATGTAAGGATATTGTTGGTTTTAGAATAATTTGTATGTATGAAAAAGATATATATAATATAGTTAATTTAATTAAAAAGTCTGGATTAAACGTCGTAAGAGAGAAAGATTATTTGAATAATCCTAAAGCAAGTGGGTATAAGAGTTATCATTTAACTATTGAAATACCTATTGATTTACCAGATGGAAGTGTAGAAAATACTTTAGTTGAAATACAAATAAGAACAGACTTTATGGATTTGTGGGCATCTAGAGAACATTCTATGAAATATAAATCTAAAATAAGTAAAGAGGAATCAAAAAAAATTGATCAATCATTATTGGATTTAGCAGGAGTAATACATGTATTACAAATAGCTATGGAAAATGCACGTAAAGAACAATTAAAAATACTTGAAAGTACAGATTTTAAGTCAGTACAATTAGAAAAATATAGAGAACAACATGATCATGCTGTTTTAGCTTCAGCTGAAAGTTATGTAGGTTCAGAGTTATTCTTAGTTAAAAGTGTATTTGAAATGTTACCTTATTCTATCAAAGAAAATAATTCAAGATTAGGTGATATAAAAGAACTATTAAACAGAGATGAAATAAATAAGAATATTGATTCTAAAGCATTATCAGATGAATATAATAGTGGAAGTGTATTAAAAACTAAAAAAGATAACGTTGGATTTAGAATAATTTGTATGTATGAAAAAGATATATTTACTATAGCTGATTTAATAAAAAAATCTGGATTAAAAATAGTATGTATAAAAGACTATGTTACTACACCAAAAGAAAGTGGATATAGAAGTTATCATATTACAGTAGAAGTACCAGTAGACTTACCAGATGGAAGTGTAGAAAAAGTTAGAGTTAAAATACAAATAAGAACAGACTTTATGGATTTATGGGCATCAAGAGAATATGAGATGAAATATAATTCGGAGTTAACTGATGAACAATTATTTACTACAAAACAAGCATTAGTAAATCTATCAGGCGCTATTCAATTATCACAAGAAGCAATGGAAAATGCACGTATAGAAGAATTGGAAATATTAGAAAGTATTAATTGTAATAATGATTCTCAAAATACAAAAAAATTATCACTAAAAAAATAATAATGAAAAAAATAAAAAAAGTACATCTTTTTGTTAAGGTGTACTTTTTTTGTATGATATAATATAATTGGGTGGTAAGATGGAAAGCTTATTTTCAAAAATAATAGAGTTAGTAAAAAAATATGACAAAATAATACTTATGGGACATATTCATCCTGATATGGATGCATATGGTTCTTGTTTAGGATTAAGTTGTATACTTGATTTTTTAAATAAAGAAAATTATATATTTTTAGATATTAACAATGAAGAAAATATAGAGTCAATTAAACAAGGTATATCTTTAATGGATAATATTAATTATGTTAATAAGGATAATTATAAAGACATAGTTAATGATAATACATTACTTATTATATGTGATACACATTTAAGAGAAAGATTAGAATATCCTGAAATATTGGATGAAATAAAAAATGTAATAGTATTAGATCATCATATAAAAATGCCTAATTATATAAAAGATACTGAATTATTTTATATAGATTCTACACTATCTTGTGTAGTAGAGTTAATAGGATATTTTGCTAAATACTTATATGTAGATATTCCTAATATAACTGCTACTATAATGTTAGCTGGTATGGAAGTAGATACTAATGGATTTAATATTAAGATTACTGAAAGAGCATTTGTTTGTGCAGGATATTTAATTAATGAAGGGGCAGACCCTATACTTAAACAACAATTATTACAAGAAGAAAAGAAGAACTTTTTAAGAAGAGCTGATTATATTAAGAGTAGTTATATATTTGAGAAAAAATATGCTATATGCTTATTATATAGTGGAGAAACAACTCAAATGGAATTAGCTGAAGTATCTGATAATTTACTTAAATTTGAAGGGATAGAAGCAAGTTTTACTATAGGACAATTAGGAAAGAATAAAGTAGGCATAAGTGCTAGAAGTTTAGGTAACGTTGATGTTTGTGAGATAATGAAACAAATGGGCGGTGGAGGACATGCTACTGATGCTGCAACTCAGGTAAATAATGTTACTATGAAGGGATTAGAAAAAAAATTAAAGAAAATTCTTTATACTGAAGTAATAGAATAAATTTAATAATTTTTATTTTAAGGAGTGAAATATAAAATTATTACAAATTTAAATGGAGCAAAAAAATATACAACTAATGGAAATACATCTAGAACACAAAGCAATTTATTTTCTGAAGAAGTACGTGATAAAATAAATAAAACACAAAATTTTGAAAATGGCGGATTTGATGTTCCTATGAATAGAAATAAATAATGAGTAATAAAAGAGTGATTAATTACTCTTTTTTTGATATACTATAGCCGAGGCAGTGATAATATGATTAGAGAAGATATAAGCTTTTCAGAAAAAGTATTGGAAGAATATATAGAGATGTTAGCTGATGATAGAGTAAAAGAGGTTATACCATCTGCTAACATAATATTTACTATAGATGGTGAAAAATATAATAGACTTCAATATTGGAATTCTAATAGGTATAAGATAATAAATAAAATAAGAGAAGATAAATATAAAAGTCCAAAATATGAAAAAGCATTAATAAAAATAAACACTTATATATTTGATTATGAAAAAGAATATATAGAAATGTTAAAAGATGATAGAATTAAAGAGATAAAAGGAAATGAACCTATAACCTTTAATGTATATGGTAAACAAGTAGTAAAATCAAATTATTGGAATACAAATAAAGCAAAAGTAAAACTTGTGCTTGGTTCTTATTATATGTATGGAAAAAAAGAATATGATATAGTTAGAGAAAAAATAGATAAATATTATGAAAAAAGAAATATGCCAGCTTTAATATCAGAAAAGATATTGGAAGAGTATATAGAGATGCTTGCTGATGATAGAGTTAAACTTATAGATCCAAATGGTACAGTAATATTTACTATAGATGGAGAAGAATATAGTAGATTACAATATTGGAATGCAAATAAAGCAAGATTAGAAAGAAAAATGTTAGAAGAAAAATATATAGATTCTAGATATGATTTAGTTCGTTTAAAAATGGTTGCAGCGCAAGATAAAAAATTAAATAAAGATAATTTAGCATTAATATGTAATGATTACAATATAGACTATAAATTAAATAAAAAATATATAGATAGAATACCATATAGAATATTTAAATCTATACTTATGTATTTAATAGATAATAATATTAATTATATAGATAATGAAGGTTTATTAATTAGTGATTTCTATATGAGTAGTATAGACTTTAGTAATAAGTATGGAATAAGTATACAAGAGTTACTTAATAAAGAGAAGAGGATATAATATATGTTTTTAGAAAATTATTTAGATGAATTTTATTATAATCAAGTATTAGATAATTATAAGTATGAATATTTAGAAAATATAGATATAAATAATTTTAAACAAGTATATGATATATTAACTAAATATAGATTTGATTATATAGAAGATATAATACTCAATTATATAGAATTATTTGAATTAGAACCTAGTTATGTAGAAGAAAAAATAAATGAATTAATAAATAAATTAGGTAATAACTATGTACGTATTATAGGTAATGATATGAGATATTTTACTCTTATAATAGATGGTGAAGACATTAATGAAGATTAATGTCTTTTATTTTTATAAGAAATATCTTATAATATAGTATGTGAAAGGACGTGTATTATATGAAGATAATATTATTAAATGATGTTAAGAAACAAGGTAAAAAAGGTGATATATTAAATGTTGCTGATGGATATGGTAATTTCTTAATAAAGAATAAAGATGCAGTTCTTGCTACTACTGGTGGAGTAGATAGATTAAATAAAGAAAAAGCTCAAGCTAAAAAGGATGAAGAAAACTTAATAAAAGAATGTACAAAGATAAAGAATAAGTTAGAAAAAGAAAAGATTCAATTTAAAGTTAAAACTGGAGCACAAGATAGAGTATTTGGTAGTGTTACAGCTAAACAAATAGAAACAGAATTAAAAAATAAGAAGTATGATATAGATAAAAAACAAATTAAACCTACTACAAATTTATCAACATTAGGATTTCATGATGTTAATATAGAATTACACAAAAAAGTAGTAGCAACTATTAAGGTAGAATTAGTTAAATAAGACTTTATACAAAGTCTTTTTCTTTTTAAAGAAGTATAGTATAATTGATAGTGAAATATTGACAAAATTTGTAATAAATATATAATAATTTAATATATAAATTGAATAGAGGTGATAGCATGCCAGAAAAGACAATTCCACAGAATATAGAAGCAGAACAATCTGTAATTGGTTCTATGTTTTTAACTGAAAAATGTTTACAAAAAGCTGTAGAAGGTTTAAGTGTTGATGAATTCTATCTTGATTCGCATAGAAAAATATTTGAAGCCATTAAAGCAGTATATGAAAATCATAAACCAGTAGATATAAGAACTGTTACAGAGGAATTAAATAAACGTAATTTATTGCAACAAGTTGGAAATGTTGACTATATTATTGAAATGGTTGATTCTGTGCCTACTACTGCTAATATAGATGAATATATTAATATTGTTAATGAGAAAGCTTTATTAAGAAGAACAATAGATGTTGCTACAGCTATTGTTAAAGAAAGTTATAATGTTAAAGACTTAGGAGATTTCTTATTTAAAGCACAAAAACAAATATCAGATGTTTCGCAAGGATTAAAAACTAGTGAGTTTAAATCAATTCAAGATGTATTAGTAAAAACCCAATCTGACTTAGAAAAATTGGCTGCTAATAAAGGTGATATTACAGGTATACCTACAGGATTTTATGATTTTGATAAAATAACTAGTGGTTTTCATCCTTATCAAATGATAGTTATTGCAGCACGTCCAGGTATGGGTAAAACTGCATTTGCACTTAATATTGCTACTAATATAGCTATTAAAGCTAAAAAGAGTGTAGCTATATTTAACATGGAAATGGGTGCTGAACAATTAGCAACTCGTATGTTATCTAGTGTTGGACAAATAGAAGGTTCTAAATTAAAGACTGGTAATCTAGAACATAATGATTGGAAGAAAGTAAATGAAGCAATAAGTAGACTATCAAATACTAGATTATTTATAGATGATGCTGCAGGTCAAACAGTAGCAGATATAAGAGCTAAGTGTAGAAGATTAAAAAATTCTCCATCAGGCTTAGATATAGTAATAATAGATTATATTACATTAATTCAAAGTGCAGGAAAAGGTAGCACTAATGGTCAAAATAGACAACAAGAAGTATCAGATATATCACGTGCATTAAAAACTATGGCAATGGAATTAGAAGTTCCTGTAATAGCACTATCACAATTATCACGTGGTATTGAACAAAGAAAAGATAAACCACAATTAAGTGACTTAAGAGAGTCTGGAGCTATAGAGCAAGATGCTGACATGGTTGCATTTATACATTGTACTGAAGAAGAAAAAGTAAAAGAAGATAGATTAACAGAGTTAGTTATAAGAAAACATCGTAATGGTCCATTAAAAGATATACCATTAATATTCCAAACAGCAACAAGTACATTTGTTAATGTAGCAAATAATGAGATAGAAGAAATATAGGTGAAAAATGAAGAAGTATTTAACATATATAATAGTTCTTCTTATTGGGGCAGGAGTATTTATACTTCAATTTAGCAGCAATGAAAAACATGTTCCAAATGAGTATTATCAAGTATATTTGGATAATGAAAAAATAGGAGTAATAAAGTCTAAAGAAGAATTAAATAAATATATAAAATCTCAGGGTGCGGTTGTAAAACAACAAGTAGAAAAATATAGTGTAGATGTTGATAGAATTAAAACTGTTGAAGAAATACTTAATAAAGTAATAAAGAAAGATAATAATTATTATAGTAGTTATCAAAACTCATTAAAATTTAAGAAAATGTATAATATATTATTTAATTTAGTAGGAGATAATGGAAAAATAAAAGATAACTATGATAAGGTATTAAAAATATATCAAAGTTATTCAATATTTAATGCAGATACTACTTTGACTGAAAAAGAAATAACAAATTATGAAGATTTAAAAGATAAAATAGATAGTAGTATAAGAAGATATGAAGATAATATAATTAAATACGTTTATGAAAATAGAAATTCTTTTGATTTAACAAGTACAGAAAGAAGTAATTTAGAGGATTATATTTCTAATAATTTATCTGATATAGGTTATACAAAATATGTATATATGAGTAATTATATAGAAAATAATAATATGTATTTATATGCTGATGATATATTTGAACCATTAGGTATAAATGTTAAAAAGATTAATACATATAAAAAAGATTATATGCCTGTTGAAAAAGTATATGATATTATAATTGAAAAGAAACCTTGTACTATAGAGGGATATCAATTTAAAATAAAAAAATCTAATAGAAAAGTTATTAATAAAAGTGTATTATATGGTACTTTAGCACATACAGATTATAATGATTTAAAAGTAAATGCTACTGAAGATATAATTGTGTATGTAACAGATCCTAAAGTATTTAATAAGGCTATAGATGAAATAGCATCTGTATTTATAGGTAGTGATGAATATACATTATATAAAGATGATAAACAAGAAGAAATAAAAGAAACTGGTAAGAAGATAGAAAATGTATATTTAAAAGAAGAGATAACAATAAGAGAAACTAATATTTCAGTAAGAGAAAAAGTATTTAATGATTCATCATCTTTAGCAAGTTATCTTCTATATGGTGATAATGTTAAATCAAATACTGTATATGCTAAAAGTGATGATACAATTACTAAATTAGCATTAAGAAACGGAATAAGTGTTGAAGAGTTTTTCTTATCAAATCCAAGTTTTACAAGTATAAATAATATCTTTTATGATAATCAACCAGTTATTATAAAGAAATTAAATTCTAAGTTAAGTCTTACTGTAGATGAAACAAGAGTTGAAGATAAAGAAATAGAATATCGTGTTATTGAAAAATATGATAACAATATGCTTAAAGGTGATGAAAAAGTAGAACAAGAAGGCGTTAATGGTGTAATGAGAGTTCGTCAAAAGGTACGTGTTGTTAATGGCTCTATTCAATATGCAGAACCAATAAGTAATGAAACATTAAAGAATGCAAGAGATAAGATTGTATTAGTTGGTACAAAAGAATTACCAAATGTGGGTAGTACTTCAAGTTGGTTCTGGCCAACAAAAAGAAGTTATACTTTAACATCTTATTTTGGATGGAGAGTACATCCATTTAACCCATCAGCAAGAGAATTCCATTCAGGACTTGATATAGCAGGTGTAGGTTATGGTGCTCCAATTTATGCAAGTAATAATGGTACTATAGTTGAAATAAATCATGGTGGTTCAAGTTATGGTAACAATGTAATTATTGACCATAATAATGGTTACTGGACTAATT
Organism: uncultured Erysipelotrichaceae bacterium; assembly: GCA_902795975.1. Next base: position 37,419 of record CADBNE010000024.1, on the reverse strand, counting down.
ATGCTCATATGCAAAGTTTTGCATCAGGTATTAGGATAGGTGATACTGTAGCACGTGGACAAGTAATTGGATATGTAGGTGCTACTGGTGCAGCCACAGGACCACACTTACACTTTGAAATAAGAGTAGGTAAAAATAGATACGCTAATGTTGTGGACCCATTACCATATTTAAGAAAATGATAGTTAGAGTATTAGCTAGTGGAAGTAAAGGAAATTGTACCTATGTTCAAACGAAATCTCATAAGGTTTTGATTGATATAGGTACTTCTTCTTTACAAATCGAAAAAAAATTAAGGGAATTTGGTATAGAACCACAAGAAATAGATAGCGTATTTATAACTCATGCTCATAAAGACCATGTAGCAGGAGTAAATGTTTTTTATAAAAAATATAAACCTGAAATATATTTAACAAAGAATATTGTTTCAGAAGCAAATTTAAAAGTTGAAAAGTTTAATACATTAACAGATGAAATAGTATTAGATGATTTAAAAGTAACAGTAATTCCTACATCACATGATGCTAAAGATTCAAGAGGATATATAATGGAATCAGATAATAAGTCCATGGTATATATGACAGATACAGGATATATACCTGAGAAATATGAAACAAAATTAAAAAATAAAAATATATATGTATTTGAAAGTAATCATGATATAGAAATGTTAATGAATAATGAACATTATCCACATTATTTAAAAATGCGTATATTAGGAGATGAGGGACATTTATCAAATAAAGATTCAGCACTTTATTTATCAAAATATATAGGTAAGGATACTAAAAAAATCTTTTTAGCACATATTAGTGAACATAATAATACTCCTGAAATAGCACTTGCTACATTAAAGGAAACATTAAAAAATAAAAATGTAGTATTTGAAAATATTTCAGTAGCAGACCAATATTTAACGAGTGAGGAAGTGTATGTATGATAAAAATAATATGTGTAGGTAAAATAAAAGAAGTTTTTTATAGGGATGCTATTAATGAATATTTAAAAAGATTATCTAAATACGAAAAAGTTGAAATAATAGAGTGTAAAGATTATGCTGATTTACCTATTAATGATATTATGTTAAAAGAAGCTACAGAAATAGAAAAACATATTAATCCTAAAGATTATGTAATAACTATGGAAATAGAAGGAAAACAAATATCAAGTATAGAATTAGCAAATAAAATAAATGATATATATTTAATAAGTTCAAATATAGTATTTATAATTGGTGGATCATATGGTTTACATGATAATATTAAAAATAGAAGTAATTATAAGTTATCTTTCTCAAAGCTTACCTTTCCACACCAATTATTCAGGGTAATATTACTTGAGCAAATATATAGAGCATTTAAAATTAATAATAATGAATCTTATCATAAGTAAAAAATTTGCACAATATTTTCAAAATTGTGTAAATTTTTTTTAAAATATGATATGATATAAATGAAAAAGAGTAAGGAAGTGTGAATATGAAAATATGTACTGCATGTAGAAGTCAATTACCAGATACATATACTGCATGTCCAAATTGCGGTAATACAAATCTAGTAATGGATCAAAATAACATGATGCAAGGACAACCAGTTATGCAAGGACAACCTATGGGAAATATGCAACAACCAATGCCAGGACCAGGTGTGCCACAACAAGTAGCGGATAACTGTGGAATTGGATGGTTAATTTTAAGTTTCTTAATCCCATTAGCTGGAATCATTTTATTCTTCGTATGGAAGAATACTAAACCACAATCTTCTAAAAAATGTGGAATTGTTGGTTTAATTGGATGGGCTTTCTGGTTTATCATTAATATGATGGAAAGATAAAAAATATTGAATATTTTTTGAGAATGTTGTTCACTATATTGTAGGAGATGATATAGATGAAGAACATTCTTTTTGTTTTTGCAGCTATAATAGGCTTAATAACAATATCAAATATTATGACTAGTAAAAATTTAATACCCAAAGATGCTATTAGAATAAGAGTTATTGCTAATTCTAATGAGAAAAAAGATCAACATTTAAAAGTAGAAGTAAAAAATGAAGTAGAAGAATATTTATATAATAAATTAAAAAATGTTAAAGATAGTAATACTGCAGATTTAGTAATAAAAGAAAATATACCTAATGTAGAAAAAATAGTAAGTAAATATACTAATGATTATAAAATTAATTATGGATTAAATTATTTTCCTGAAAAAGAATATAAAAGTATAGTATATGATGCAGGTGATTATAAATCGTTAGTAATAACATTAGGTAATGGATTAGGAGATAATTGGTGGTGTGTATTATTTCCTCCATTATGTTTAATGGAGGGGAGTGAAAGTGAAGATGTAGAATATCATTCATATATAGCTGATACAATTGATAAATATATAAAATAATAAAATGATTATTGTTCAAAAAAGTTAAAAAGTGATTAATTTTAATCACTTTTTTGTATATTTGATGTATAGATAATAATAAATAAATAGTATTTTATTGACTTTTAGTTGCATACATAATATTATTTAGTTAGGTGAGATAGTATATGTTAATAAATATGGTAGATATATTAAAAGAAGCTAAAGATAGAAAGTATGCTATTGCTCAATTTAATATAAATAACTTAGAATGGACTAGATTTATACTAGAAGAATGTAATAAATTAAATATTCCTGTAATACTTGGAGTTAGTGAAGGAGCTTTAAAGTATATGGGTGGATATATAACAGTTGCTAATATGGTTAAAAATTTGATAAAATATTTAGATGTGGGCATTCCTGTAGTATTACATTTAGACCATGGTAGTAGTGTAGAATCATGTAAGAATGCTATAGAAGCAGGTTTTTCATCAGTTATGATTGATGCATCTAAGTACGATTTAGATGAAAATATAAGAATAACTAAAGAAGTAGTAGATTATGCTCATGATAGAAATATTTCTGTTGAAGCTGAAGTCGGCCATGTAGGTGACGATAATATAGATATTATGTATGCTAAAGTAGAAGATTGTATAAGATTCTGCAATGAAACTAATGTAGATGCTTTGGCGCCAGCGTTGGGAAGCGTACATGGACCTTATAAAGGAGAACCAAAATTAGACTTTGATAGAATGAAACAAATATGTGAATTGTGCAATATACCATTAGTATTACATGGTGGTAGTGGTATATATGACGAGCAAATAAAAGAAGCTATTAGTTGTGGTATATGTAAGATTAACTTTAATACTGAATTACAACAAGCATGGACATTAGGTGTTAGAAATAAATTAAATGAAGACAATACTGTATATGATCCTAGAAAAGTAATTTTATCAGGAGAAAGTAATTTAAAACAAGTAATAGATGATAAAACAATATTATTAGGCACTACACTAGCTAGTGACATATAATATACTGGAGGCTAGTATGAAAAGAATTAAAATAGAAGGTGGACGTACTTTATCAGGTACAATCAATATAAGTGGAGCAAAGAATAGTGCTGTAGCACTTATTCCTGCAGCTATACTTTCTGATGAACAAGTAGTAATAGATAATATACCTAATATATCTGATATAGATGCATTAGAAGAAATATTATTATATTTAAATGCAGATATAAAAAGAGAAGACGGAAAAGTAATAATAGATTCATCTAAAATAGTTAATAAAGAAGTTCCAGAAGCAATTTCAAAGAAATTACGTGCTTCTTACTATTTTATGTCATCATTATTAGGAAAATATAAATATGTAGAAATGTATTTCCCTGGAGGATGTTCTATTGGAGCTAGACCAATAGATCAAACTTTAAAAGGTTATAGAGCATTAGGTGCTACTGTAATTGAAGAAGGAAATAAATTTACTATTAAGGCAGATGAATTAATAGGTAATACTGTATATTTAGACATGCCTAGTGTAGGAGCAACTGTAAATATTATTTTAGCATCTGTAAAAGCTAAAGGTGAAACTGTTATAGAAAATGCTGCTAAGGAACCTGAAATAGTTAATGTAGCTACATTCTTAAATAATATGGGTGCTAAAATCACTGGAGCAGGAACTAGTACAATAACTATACAAGGTGTAGATTATTTAGGTAAATGTTATACAGAGGTAATACCAGATAGAATTGAGACAGGAACATATATACTTGCAGGAGCATTAATAGGTGACAATTTAACTGTAAATAATATTATTCCAGAACATGTAGATTCACTATTAGGTAAATTAAAAGAAATTGACTGCGATATGAAAATTACTGATAATTCAGTAACAATTTCCAAAATTAATGATGGAAAACCTATTAATGTAAAGACATTAGGTTATCCAGGATTCCCTACAGATTTACAACAACCATTAACTACATTATTAACACAATTAAATGGTACTTCTACTTTAGAAGAAACTATATATGAAAATAGATTTCAAAATGTACCTTATTTAGTAAATATGGGTGCTAATATAGAAATAAATGGTAAGTCTATAAAAGTACAAGGACCTACACCTTTAAAAGGCACTAATGTAGTAGCAACAGATTTACGTGCAGGAGCATGTTTAGTTTTAGCTGGTTTAGCAGCTAGTGGTACTACTGTAGTAGATAATGTAGAACATGTATTAAGAGGATATGAAAATATAATAGGTAAATTATCAAATGTAGGTGCAAAAATAGAATTAGAAGAATATAATTAAGTAGCATAATGCTACTTTTTTTGAGGTGTAAATGAAAAAAATACTATTTATAATATTTATATTAGTTGTTATTATTTTGATAAGTTTAAAAGTTAATTATAAATCTAATTATGATATATCTATAGGAGATAATAATAGTTATTATAATTATATATATTATGATACTAGAATAGAGGATATTATTAATGATATAGAGAATAATATATATATAAAAGATAAACATATACAAAATATATTAGTAACTAGTAATAACATATATATTAATTTAAATGATTTATATATTAATAATAAAAGTTTATATTATGTAGAAATATTATTAAGTAAAATAAGAAGTTATTCAAAGGAAAAGATAATAATTATATTAAGAAAAGATGACTCTATAATGTCTAGAACACTAAATAGTATGATTTTTAAATTACAAGATAAATATGATATAATTATAAAGAGGTGAGAAAGTTTGATACAAACAAATAAGTTATTTGCCAAAATATTTATGTGGCTATTTGTAGGTTTAGCAATTACCTTCTCAGTAGGATATTATATACAAGGTAATGAACCTTTAGTAAATAGAATATTTGGTGGAGGGAATTATTTCATTATATGGATAGTAGAAATAGTAGTTGCTATAGTATTATCTGTTAGAATAAGAAAATTAAATCCTACAGTAGCAGCAATATTATATATGTTATATGCAGCACTTACTGGATTAACATTTTCAACAATATTTATAGTATATCAATTAACATCTATAATATTTGTATTCTTAATAAGTGCTATAGTAGTATTAGTATTTGGTTTAGTAGGATATTTTACTAAATTAGATTTAAGTAAATTATCTACATTACTATTTATGGCTTTAATGGCTTTAATTATATTATCTGTTGTATCTGTATTTGTTAATTCAGAAACATTTAATTTCGGATTAACATTCTTAAGTTTAGCAATATTCTTAGGTTATATAGCATATGATATACAAGTTATTAAAAGAAATTTATATGGTGTAGAAGATGAAAATACTTTAGCAATTTATGGTGCATTTCAAGTATATATTGACTTTATAAATGTATTTATAGATTTATTAAGATTATTTGGAAAAGAAAAATAGAATTTTGTATTCTATTTTTTTATTTGTTTTGATATAATAACCCTTAGTGATTGCGATGATTAATGAAATTTTAGAAAGTGTTATAGAATATAGTTCCTATGAAGACATAATTAATGAATTAATTAGAATAAAAAAAGATTTAAAAAATAATAAAATAAAATATGAGAACTATATTGATGAAATTATTGGTAATGAAAAGATTTCTATTATGTTAGAAAAATTAATTAATAAATATTGTAAAAATATTACTAAGGATAATTTTATATTAGATTTAATGGTAATATATAGAGATAAGAATAGAGAAACAGATCCAGAAGTTATAGAACTTATGACTAATAAAACTAAAGAAAATCAAGTAAAAATATTAAAAAAATATGATAAACTTGTATATAAGTATGCTAATAAATATAGTGGAAGAGGATTAGAAATAGAAGATTTAGCGCAAGAAGGAAGAATGGGTTTATTAAAAGCTTATGACTTATATGATATAAATAGATGCACTAAATTTATGACTTTAGCAGTATGGCATGTAAGAGCTTATATAAGTAGAGCAGTTAATAATAATGGCAGATTGGTTAGAATACCTGTATATACACAAGAACTATTAAGTAAATTAAATATATTTAAAATAAAATTTAATAATGATAAAGGTAGACAACCCACAATAAATGAAATAGCAAGTGCTTTAGAAGTAAGTGAGGATAAAGTTGAATATTTAATAAAATTAGACTTACCTGTTGAAAGTTTAGATAGACCAGTAGAAGATGATAATGTTAATTCAAATACAATAGCTAATTTTGTGCCTGATACAAAACCAGGACCTGAAGAATTAATTGATAAAAAAATGTTGAGGGAAGATATAGATGATGTCTTTCAAAAAATAGGATTATTACCACGAGAAAAATATGTTTTGATGAAAAGATATGGATTTGTAGATGGTAAGCAATGTACATTAGATGAAATAGGTTCTACTTTTGGTCTTACAAGAGAACGAATTAGACAAATAGAAAATAAAGCATTAAGAAAGATAAAAAAATCAGCATACAAGAATATTTTAGAATCGCATGCTAATGGTTCAATAGCGTATATTCCTAAACCAAAAATGCTAGGTAGTGAAAAAGATAAATTAGATGAAGGAAATGAGGAAACTGAAGTGGAGAAAGTAAAAAGCTTTTATTCTTATTATAAAAAATATGATACAACTAATTTAGAAAATATTGTTAATGAATTACCTGCTGAATATAAAGAAGTAATATATAAAAAATTCGGTAAAAATTTAAATCAAAATAATTCTAAATGGAATTCAATTGAATCAACACTTTATTATAGAAAAATTAGGCCAATGATAATATCAAAACTAGGATCAAAAATACAAGAAGAAAGTAAAGGTAAAAGTAAAGGACATAATTTATATAACAAAATAGATGTTCAAAAAAAAGAAGTAATAGATGAGATATTAGATGGAATGTATCCTGAATATGTAGAATTAATACATAGAAAATATGGAATCAATTATGATGAAAAAAATACACTTAGCCCAGAAGAAGAACAAATGATGGGTGGAAAAATATTACAAGCATTAATAAGAAGAAGAGACTTATTAATTATGGGTAAGAAATTAAAGCCTATGCAACGAAGATGTTATGATAAAGATAGTGAGGATGATAAAATGGAAAATAATAATAAAGATGTGGTTAATCAACCAGTACCTGTAAATAAAATATTAAGAGTAGAAAAAGGAATACAACCACCTCCATTAGCTGTATATGAAAATGGATATCCTAATTCTAAAGAAACAATTAAAGATGAACCAAAAACTGAAGTAAAAGAAGAAACAAAAATTGAAGCAAAAGAAGAAATAAATGTTGATAAAATAGATGTATCTAAAGAGATAGTAGAAAGTAATAAGTCTAAAGAAAATGTTGAAAACAATATAACACCATTTTTGGATATAGAGGAAATAGTATCTACACAAATGTTTAGAGATTTCTTGGAAAATACACAAACAATTGAAGATATAGCTATAATGTGTATAATATGTGGATTTTTAGGGAAAAAACATAGCTTAAATGAAATAAGTGTTTTCTTAGGAAGAACTGAAAAAGAACTTCAAAAGGGAATTATTTCTATTTTAAAAGCATATAAAGAATATATAAATCATATGATTGTTCAAGAAAAAGCAGCAGAAACAAATGCGACTATTAATTTATTATTAGAAGATTATACTAAGTATGTAAATAAATCCATAGATAGCGCAATTGAAAAACAATCACAAAAGATATTGCAATTAAATTAAATATTTGATAAAATATGAACGTATTAAATTTCTATGACTTGAATTAGTCATGGCGGAAGGAGCGAAGAAAATGAAAAAAGGAATTCATCCAGAATACGTTGACACAAAAGTTATTTGTGCATGTGGTAATACTTTCACTGTTAAATCTAACAAAGAAGAATTACATGTTGAAGCATGTGACAAATGTCATCCATTCTACAATGGTACTAAAGATAAAATGGCATCTAAGACTGGACGTGTAGAAAAATTCAATCGTAAATATGGTTTAAATACTGATAATAAAGCTGCTTAATTAAGCAGTTTTTTATTGTATAAAATTGTGTTATAATATGTCATTGAGGGATAATATGAAACAAAAAAGTGAAATATTAGCAAGTAATGCTACAAAGTATTTAAAGTATTGTATGATGTTAAGACAACAATTTATATCAAGAGGAATAGATGTTAAAACACGCGATGATATTCCTAAAATTGATTATAATACATTTATGGAGGAATACGGAATACTTACTAATTCGATTGATTCTATAAATAGTGCTAGTAAAGTTTCTCGTGAAGATTTAAACTATATAAGAAATGAATTAGTAAAAAAGAGAAATGAATTTGTAAAATATTATTATAAATATGTTGTTATATCAGAAGAACAAATAGATGAATTAATGAAATATATAGAACAGTCTATTTTAATTACAGGAATAGATGAACTTGGACAATATACAGCATCTTCATTTTTAATAAATCAATTAGATAGATTAGTAGGATACATGATAAAAAATAATAAAAATAATACTAAAGATTATAAAAATATAATTAGGTGGTACTCATTCTTATGTAGTAAGGATAATATTGCTATTGATTATTTATTAGATAATTTAATGTATTTTGATCCTAGTAAAGACTTTGATACTTTAATTAATCTAGTAAATAACAATCTATTAATGTTAAATAATTTATATGTAGGAAGAATTTGTAAGAAAGATGAAAATAATCAAATAAAAAAAGAGTTTTCTGTTGTATCAGTGAGTACAAAAGATGGTAAAAGAGTAATGCAATCTATCTTTTCAAAAAATACTTATTATTCATTAGAACCATCAAATGAAGATGAGTATTTTGAATTAGATGAATCTATTGAAGAATTATTTAATTATATGAGACTAAATGCATTAAATAGTAATATATATGATAAGCATTATTTTATTAATCAAATAATACCTGCATTTAATGAATATTATTCTATGCCAATAGAAGAAAAAGATAAATTAGATAAAGTAGTAGATTTTATTGTAAATTGGTGGGTAAATTATATTTGTGAATTAGATAATAGTAATATAAAAAATACAAAAATAGAAAAGTTTAAAGAGTATTTTTCTGATGAATTAAAAGTTCGATTATTAATGACACCAAATAAATATACAATATATATTAATGAGATAGATGAGCCACTTTATAATTCATTATTGAAAACTCAAATTAAATTATCTGTTGAATCATCTAGAAGACCAGTAATGATTGTTACAACAAATGATATACGTTTAAAATATGGTTATTATGAAGATGAAACTATATTAGCTAATGTAGCTGATATAAATAAATCTAAATATAAAACTAAAACTCTAGTTTAGCTAGAGTTTTTTTGTACATAATAATATTGGTGATAATATGGATATAAATAGTATAGGACCAGTGACATATAGAGCACTTATTTCTTTATTTACATTATTTATAGTTACTAAAATATTAGGTAAAAAACAAGTATCAGAATTAAGCTTATTTGATTATGTAATAGGTATATCTATTGGTAATTTTGCTGCAGAGATGACTATTAATATAGAATCTAATGAATTTAATGGAATATGGGCTGTTATATTATTTGGTTTAGTAGCATACATAGTTTCATGGTTAACTATGAAGAGTGTTAAATTAAGAAGACTTATGATGGGTACTCCTACAATAATAATTCAAGATGGTAAAATATTAAAAAATAATATGAAAAAGGTTCATTTAGAAGTAAATGAACTTTTAGAAGAATGTAGAATAAAAGGGTATTTTGATATTTCTACAATAGCATTTGCTATAATGGAAGTAAATGGAGATATGAGTTTTCTACCTAAAGCTCAATATAAACCTATAACTCAATTAGATATGGATATTACAAGTGATAAATCTGAACTATTAGCTAATGTAATAATTGATGGTAAAATTATGCACACTAATTTACATTTAATGAATAAAGATGAACAATGGTTAGATAATAAACTAAAAAAAGAGGGTATAGATGATATAAAAAAAATTATATTATGCACGCTAGATAAAAATGAAAAGGTAACAATTTATCAAAATAATACTAAAGTTAAATCACTTGACATATTGGAATAGACTAAATAAGTAATATTTGCTATAATTCTTATAGTAGGTGATGATATGGCAAGACATTTTTGTGCATCAGTATTTGTAATTAATCCAGTAGATAAAAAGATTCTTTTAATTATGCATAAAAAGAATGGAAGATGGACTCAACCAGGAGGACATATAGAAGATAATGAAACGCCAGAAGAATGTGCATTAAGAGAAGCTTATGAGGAAACAGGATTACATGTTAAATTATTAGGCGAAAGATTTCCAAGAGAAGATGATTTTGTAAGACCATTAGGTATACAAAAAAATAGACAACCTAATGGTGATTTGCATATAGATATAATATATGCAGCAATACCTAATAATGATTATGTTGAACCAATATTAAATGCTGAAGAAGAAACAGCAGTTAAATGGTTTGATAGAGATGAATTAGATGATATTAATTGTTTCCCAGATATTAAGATTACAATGGATTATATACTGAAAAATATGATTAAGTAGGTGAGTTATGGAAGATATTACTCTTATATTAACAGTAGCATCTATTATTGTTCCAGTATGTGCTACTATAATAATGTCTGTTTACACAGTAGAGATGCGTGTTAAAGCAGAACATAAACCATATGTTGTTTTATCTAGTATTAGTCAGTTAAGCAAAATAGATAAATGTTATTATTTTATAACACTATTAGGTAAGAAATTACAAAATAAATGTTCTATGGAGAAAATTAAACAACTTGTAAATCAAGATAATAATATTTATGTAAAAATAGCATTAAAGAATATAGGTTATGGTGTAGCAACTAATATTAGATTTTATAATTTAGATACAGCTGAAAAAATAAATGGTAATCAAGAAGTAAACGAAAGTATTGGACAAAAATTATTTACTACATTTGATATTGGTTCTAATGAAGAAAAAGGTGTGCAAACTTTCTTAGTAACTATGTCAGATAATGGAAAAATATTAGAAGATTCAATGAATATTTTGTGTATATATCAAGATTTAAATGGTAATGTTTATAACTTTGTATTTACTATTAATATAAAAAGTGGTGGTGGATATAGTTATTATGCTTATCAAAGAAGTAGCCATAGTTATAAAAAATTATTAAAAAAATATAGAATGAATAAAATGAAGATATTATTAGATTATTATAAGTAATACTTTAAGTAATACTTATTTTTTGTTAAAATATTAATAGAGATGATAAATATGGAAAATGATAAGGATATAAAATTACAATTTATAAATATTAAAGATGATAAAATATTATTAAGTGATATAAATAATACTTTACCAACAATATATATAAAAGAAAGCTTTTATAGTGATGAGAATATAGAATATTATTTATCTTTGTATCTTAATACTAAAATAAATAATTTAAAAAATATAAAAGATAATTATTTTATATTTGATATTGAAAAATCTATAAATGATTATAGTTATAAAGATATAAATAGTATTAGTGATGAATTAATTAAGAATGTAATTGAACAAATATAAAAAAGAAACGTAATTAACGTTTCTTTTTTATTAGAATTATTATTAAAAATATAACTATTGGAATAATAATATTAGTTATATCATTATTATTTTTTTTCTTTTTATTATTTGTATTACTAGTTATATTACTTTTTGCATTAGAATTACTAGTTGTTTTCCATATACCTAATTTCTTTTGTTTAGCTTTCTTTTCTTCTTCTATAAGTTCATCATTGTACTTATAATTATTATATAGGTAAGATACTTTAGCATATCCATTACTAACTAAATCTTTTTGAAGTAAAGTATCATCTATCCATACCCATACTAAATGTCTTTCATATTTATCCTGTTTATCACTATTCTTATCATATTCTAACTTTATTTTTTTAGCATTCTTTAATTTATTACAAGTATATTCACTTGCTTCTTTTCCAAAAGGCATTTCTCCTCTTTCAGAATATTCTGTTTCAGGAGTATCAATTGCTAAAAATCTAGCTTTTATTTTTTCGTTATTATGTATAAATATAGCAGTATCTCCATCTATACACGTTTTAAGTTCAACATCTATCTTTTGAGCATATACTTTATCCATAATAAAAAATGTGCATAAAGTAATTATTATATATATTATCTTTTTCATAAGTCACCATATAAATTATAAATAAAAAATATGATTATTTCAATAATCATATTTTATAAACTTTTAGTATTTTCATTTGGCATTTTTTCAACAAATTGTTCAAAAAGATATGCACATTCAAAGTTATCATATGTCTCTAATAAATTTTTAGCTTCTTCTTTACCTATTTTTCTAGCTTTAAATCCATCTTCTTCTTTATTTAAAAATATCATTTCTAGTGGTGTATCAGGGTATGAAACCATTGTTAACCAGATAATATCTGTAAATTTTTCTCCACTATAAAATACAGCTGGTCTTACATATGGATATCTTATATTATCATTTAATTCAAGATTTCTAATTAAGTATGAATAATAATAATCTATGTCACTATATTGTTTTAAATCTTTTCTTATATTTACTAAAGCCATTACATATTCTAATTTTTCAAAGAATAGTTCTTTATTTGTTAAATTTCTAGCTCTAGCACTTTCATTTATAACAGCATTTAATTCTTTAATTTTTATAGTATCATAGTGTTCATCGTGATTAATTTTCTCTTGATATGTTTTAATTAATTTATCTGAGTATGCTACAGCATCTATAAAATCATTATGTTCATCTATATCAGTAAATCCTAAAGTAGGACTGTCTAGTTTAACTCTAGTTACATCATGTTTTAATGTTGGATCTAATTTTATATTGTATTCCATATTATTATTCATACATTTTACTATTGTATAAACATGTGAGAATGTATCACTTTCTTCATATACTTTTTCTGATTCAAATCCAAAATAGTCTAAAATGTCTTTTAATGCATCAGCAACAGTAGAGCATACTGCTTCTACTTCTTTAACATTTGTTACATCTACTTTTTTATTATAAATTTCTTCTTTTAAAGAAGGCACATGACTATAGAATCTTGTATCATATGAAAATACCTTACAAACATATAGATAAATATATCTTATTTTTGTAAAATCATCAAAGTGTTCATTTTGACTAAAAAAATTCTCTATATCTTTAATTAAATTCATTAAATCACTTCCATATTCTATAAATAATTATAGCACGCATAAAATCTTCAAGTAAATAATGTTTGACAATTGTTTGTAAAAAAATTTGACAAAATAAAAAAAATGTAATATATTAAGGCTACCAAGTGAGTTTGTATAAGAAATTTTTTTCGAGCTACAAAGGGGTAAAACTTACACGTTGTTAAAAACACGGAGTCACTATCATTAGTAGTGGTCCGTGTTTTTTTCTTCTCTTTCACTATTAATGAATGGTTAGATGGAGGTGATATAGTGAATTATTATGAAACTAAAGAGTATTTAAATGAAAAGAATAAATTCTTTTTTCTGGATTATGGCAAAGATTTAGATACTACAAAGTATAAAACAGATAATAAAACATATGCAATGACTAAAACAGATGATTACAATCCTACATGGGTATGGACTAAAGATAATTTAACTGATGAAGAATATTCTTTAGTTGCTCAGCAATTATATGATTTTTTAGTTAATGGTGAGAGTAGATTTACATCTAAAAAAGAATTTTATAATTATTTAGTAAAAGTTAAACATGAATTACTTTTAGATTATAAAACTTTTTTACTAGGATTTTTAGAAGTAAAAGAACTTGTAAAACCTAAGAAAGTAGAAGGTCGTTTTAGAAAAGCAACTTTAGATGATGTAGATGTACTAGTTAAATATTTTTTTGATTTATCGGAAGAAGAAGGACATAAAGTTGGTTCTGTAGATGCTGTAAAAGAAAAGGTAGTTCGCTTTGTCAATGAAGGTCTATCTTATTTATGGGAAGATAATAATGGAAAAGTTGTAAGTACTGTTGAATATAAATTAGTAGGTAATAGGGCCAAAGTCGCGGGTGTTTATACACCCAAAGAGGAAAGAAGAAAAGGATATTGTTTAAATACTGTATATGAATTAAGTAAATTATTATTAGATAAAGGATATGAAGTATTTTTATTTACTGATTATACATATAAAAATAGTAATGAAGCTTATAAAAAATTAGGTTATAAGGATGAAGGATACTTAGTAAATTATAACTTAAAAAGGAAGTGATATAATGGATAAATTATATTTAGCTAAACCTACAAAAGAAAATGAAAATGATGCAATAAAATATATAGAAGAATTTCAAATATTTAATTCTAATATTAATGGTACAGGTGGTCTAGATAGATATTTAAATGATTATGATGGTTGGTTAAAAAAATTAGAAGAAGATGAAATAAGAATTCCTAGTGAGGAAAGAGTACCAGCTATAACACGGTTACTAGTTAGAGAAGAAGATAATCGTATAATAGGTATGATTAATATTAGATTAGTACTTAATGAAAGATTAAAAAAATTAGGTGGTTCAATTGGTTATAGTATTAGACCTACAGAAAGAAGGCAAGGATATAGTAAAATAAATTTATATTTAGGCTTATTACTTTGTAAGAAATATAATATAAAGGAAGTACAAATAGATTGTGATGAAGATAATATAGGTAGTAAGAAAACTATAGAAGCATTAGGTGGAGTACTTAATAAAAGCTTTTATAGTGATTTAGAAAATTGTATGGTACTTAGTTATATTATTGATGTAGATAAAGTATTAAATGAGTATAGTAATATTTATGAACCACTGATAAGGTGGGATTAATATGAAAAGAAAGTATGCTAACAGAATACCAGGTGAATATACACAAGAATATATTAATAATGATTATTTTACGGGATATGCTTGTTATACGAAATTAAAAGATATAGATAAACCTTTAGTCGTTAATAATGGTTTATATGATTTATGTATAATGGATAATGATTTTTTGTGGATAATGTTATTCCCAGATAACGATAACTATGTATTAACTATTATGTATGATAATAATTATAATTTAATACAATGGTATTTTGATGTTAGCTATAATATATCTTTTGATAATGAAATTCCATATGAGGATGATTTATATTTAGATATGATTATTACTAAAGAAGAACAAGAATTAATTTTAGATGAAGATGAATTAATGAATGCCTTTAGTAATGGAGAAATAACAAAAGAAAATGTAGATAATGCATATAAAGTATTAAGATATTTAGAAAATAAATATTTTAATAATATTGAAGAATTAAAAGAGTTTACAAATAGATTAATAAAAAATATAAGGAGAGTGAAATAGTATGAAATATTTTAATAAAATAGATGGTAATAAAATATATTTATCACCAATTAATATTGAAGATGCTGATATATATGTTGAATACTTATGTAATCCTAGCATAAGTGATAAACTTCATTCTACTAAAAAAGTATTTAATTTAGTAAATGAAAAAGAATTTTTAAATAAGATGTTATCAAACGGTGAACATATTTTTTCTATTATTAGAAAAGAAGATGATAAATTAATTGGTAATATTGGTATTAGTAATATTGATTATATAGATAGAACTGCTACAATAGGTATCTTTATTGGTGAAGATAGTAATCAAAACAAAGGATATGGTAGTGATGCTATAAGAGCTTTATTAAATTATGGTTTTGGCGTTTTGAACTTAAATAATATTGATCTTAAAGTATTTGATTTTAATGAACGGGCAATAAATTGTTATAAAAAAGTAGGTTTTAAAGAGTATGGTAGAAGACATAAAGCTTACTATGTTAACAATGAATATCATGATGTAATATCAATGGAGATATTAAAAGATGATTTCTATAATAAAAAAATATAAGCAAGTATGCTTATATTTTTTTTCTTGTAGTAACAGTTTTATTTTCATTATCCATAAATATACTTCTTTCTATTATAATATATATAATATATGTATAATTTTTAAAATATAAATAATAAAACTTTACTTATTTTTAAGTTTGTGCTATAATCTAGCGAGTGTTTAAAAAGGAGTTTTTTGTATGAAAAAAAGAAATATTGCGATTATAGCGCACGTAGACCATGGTAAAACTACACTAGTTGATAAATTATTACAAGCATCAGGAACATTTAGAGATAATGAAGCAGTTCAAGAAAGAGCAATGGACTCTAATGATATTGAAAGAGAAAGAGGTATTACAATTTTAGCTAAAACTACAGCTATAAATTATAAAGATACTCGTATTAATATATTAGATACTCCAGGTCATGCTGACTTTGGTGGAGAAGTAGAACGTATCATGAATATGGTTGATGGTGTTTTACTTGTTGTAGATGCATATGAAGGTACAATGCCTCAAACTAGATTCGTATTAAAGAAAGCAATGGAAGCAGGAGTTAAACCTATAGTAGTAGTAAATAAAATAGATAAACCAGCTGCTAGACCAAAAGAAGTAGTAGATGAAGTTATGGATTTATTTATTGAATTAGGTGCTGAAATAGAAGATTTAGATTTCCCAGTTGTATATTGTTCTGCTATTAATGGTACATCTTCTTTATCACCAAATCCAGCTGATCAAGAAGAAGGTATGACTAGAATATTAGATATGATATTAGAATATATGCCTGAACCAAAAGTAGAATTAGATAATTCATTACAATTCCAACCAGCATTATTAGATTATAATGATTTCGTAGGACGTATTGGTATTGGTCTTGTAAAAAGAGGAAAATTAAAATTAAATGAAATGGTATCATGTTGTAGATTAGATGGTACAGTTAAACAATTTAGAGTAGCTAAAATATATGGTTTTATAGGATTAAAGAGAATAGAAGTAAATGAAGCAGAAGCAGGTGATATAGTTGCAATAGCAGGATTACCTGATATATCAGTAGGAGAAACAGTATGTAATGTTGGTTCTGAAGATCCACTTCCAATATTACGTATTGATGAACCAACTCTACAAATGACATTTGGTGTTAATACTTCACCATTCTGTGGTAGAGAAGGTAAAATTGTTACAGCTCGTAAAATTGAAGAAAGATTAATTAAGGAAACGGAAAGAGACGTATCACTTAAGATAGCACCAAATGATTCAGAATCATTTATAGTATCAGGACGTGGTGAATTACACTTATCAATTTTAATTGAAAATATGAGACGTGAAGGATTTGAATTACAAGTTTCTAAACCAAAAATTATTGAAAAAGAAATAGATGGTGTAACATGTGAACCATTTGAAGAGGTACAAATAGACGTACCAGATGAATTTGTTGGTAATGTTATTGAATCATTAGGTAATCGTGAAGGTGTTATGGAAAATATGAATAGTAATGAAGGTCAAACTAGATTACAATATATTGTTCCAACACGTGGTCTTATTGGATTTATGACTGATTTTATGACTATGACTAAAGGTTACGGTATTATAAATCATTCATTCAAAGATTATAGACCTAAGGTAAGTAATTTAGTAGGAGCTAGAAAAAATGGTGTATTAGTTTCTATGGAAAACGGACAAGCTACAGCATATGCATTAGGCGGATTAGAAGATCGTGGTGTTATGTTTATTGAACCAGGTACTGATGTATATGAAGGTATGATTGTTGGTGAAAATAATCATGAAAATGATTTAGCTGTTAATGTAGTTAAAGGTAAGAACTTAACAAATACTCGTAGTGCTGGAAAAGACCATACTGTAGTATTAAAAAGACCTAAGAAAATGAGTCTTGAAGTATGTTTAGATTATATTATGGATGATGAACTAGTAGAAGTAACTCCAGTAAACTATCGTATGCGTAAAGCTATATTAAATACTAGTGAAAGAAAGAAATTTGATAGCCGTAAATAGCTATCAATTTTTTTTAAAATGTTATATAATATCATGAGCAGAGGGGATTAGAATATGGATAAGAGTAGAGAAATAGAATTGTTTGGACAAGAAATATTTAATTATTTTGAAAATGATTATTTAATGATTAAAGATTTTTTATCAAAAGAAACACCTTGGAATGATATATTTAGTTTGAAATTAAAAATTGATTCTGATGAAATATTTCAATTAAAAACAGATTTATTATCGAAAATGATATTCTCTTACTTATATGATATTGTTTATCCACTACAAACTTCTTCAAAAGATGATGATTCATTTTGTATACCAGATAGAATTATTAATGATGAAGTTATTAAATTAAAAAAAGAGTTAATAAATGAAAGAATGTATAGTGAAGATAATTTTATATATGCATATTCTGAATTTATAAATACTAACAATTTTGCTTTTATACAAATAATTAAACATTATATAGAGTGTTTAAAAAATAAGGGATATACTATTACTTCGAATAATTATAATGCTTTTAGATATGATATTAAAAATATATATGATTTATATAAGCAAATACAAATAGATACAGGTGTAGTATATATAAATTGTGATTTAAAAGATAATAAAACAAAAGAAACTTTTAGTATTTTTTATCATAAATTATGTATTGAAGTAAAAAAATATATTTCTAATACGTTTAGAACTGATAAAGAAAAAACTACTTTTATAAAATATTTAATATCATTAGTATATGCTTATTTTAAATATAGTAATATGAATAGTGATTTATTAAATGATGAAGATAAAATGATTATAGAGTTTATTGAAAATGATAGTGAAGCTTATGATATTATATACAGGAATAAAGAAATATTTAGTTTAATTATAGAAACTATATATGATTTGTATTATGATTATGGAGAATATTATGATTTTAGAAATAAAATTGATAATAAAGATGTAATTAGTAGATTAGATGATACTTATTTAAATAAAAAGAATAAACAATATAAAATTGATAGCGTTAATACTGAGTTATATTTAGGATATGTTTTAGGTTCTTTTGAATCAGATTGTTTATCTTTTGAAGAAATATATAATTATTTAACAGAAGATAGAATAAGTTTATATGATAAATTATATAATTCTAAATTAGACCCTAGATTTGAAAATGAGTATAAGCAAGATATAATTAGAAAGATTGTTTCTGATGTATATGAATATCAATGTTATTTATATACAAAATTAAATAATGAAATAGATAATAATCATTATTTAAATATAAATAAAATTAATGTAAATGATTTTAATAATATATTAGAATATTTTAGTGATAATTATATGTCATTATTAGAAAACTATTATGCATATCAACATGAATCAATATATATTGGAGAAAAAGTTAAATTGCATTCATATAAAACAAAAGAATTATATAAGATATTAAAGATAAATAAATATGCTATTAGTAGATATATGCCTATATTATTAAATATAGTATTTGAATTATCTAGTGTAGATTATATGAATAAATGTATAACTGCTATATCTAATGATTATAAAAATTATAATATTGATGATATAGTTAAAATGTTAAGTACAATGTGTTTGAACATATATGAAAATATATTAATAGGTAATATAGAAGAAAAGTCTATGCCATATTTAAAAATATTTATAGAATCTACTGATAATATTGGTGAATATTTATTAAATGATAAAGAAACAAGAAAAAAATTAGAAACATTATTTATAAAAATAAATAATTATGGTATAGCATATAGTGAAGAAATTAAGGCAAGAAAATTTATTACTGATGAAGGTAATAAAAAAGTATTAAAAAAACTTAATCCATTTAATGAATAAAAATGCAGAATATCTGCATTTTTTAGTGTTTAAACATTTACTTTAAAAATAAATATTTGCTATAATAAATTTTGTGGATAAAAAGACACTATACAAGATATCCAATCTATTGGTATATTTAGTAAATTGTGATAAAATATATTTATAAAGGAAGTTAGAAATAGGTGAGACGATGGGAAAAATAATAGCATTAGTTAATCAAAAAGGTGGAGTAGGTAAGACTACTTCAAGTATAAATCTATCAGCTTCTTTAGGTCTTTTAGGTAAAAAAACATTATTGGTCGATTTAGACCCACAAGGTAATAGTACAACTGGTGTTGGAATTAATAAAGGTGAAATAAATAGTAGTGTATATGAATTATTAATGGATAGAGCTGAAATTAAGGAAGTAGTAGTAAAAACTGATTTTAAAAATTTATATTTAATACCTGCATCAATAAATTTAGCAGGTGTAGATATGGAACTTAAAGATTTATCAAGAGAAAATCCAAGTTTTGTACCACAATTTCAATTAAAGAAACATTTACATAAATTAATAGATATATTTGATTATATCATCTTAGATTGTCCGCCATCATTAGGTATGATTACAACAAATGCTTTAGCTGCATCAAATTCAGTTTTGATACCTGCTCAATGTGAATTCCTATCATTACAAGGAATTATGCAATTATTAAACTCAATCAATTTAGCACGTAAAAAGTTGAATCCAGAATTAGATATTGAGGGAGTACTTTTAACAATGTTAGATGCAAGAACAAATTATGGATTAGAAGTAGTTGAAGAAATGAAGAGTTTCTTTAAAGAAAAAGTATATGATACTATTATTCCTAGACTTGTAAGATTGTCAGAAGCTCCAAGTCATGGTAAACCAATTTATTCATATGATCCTAAAAGTAGAGGGACTGAAGCTTATATAAATTTGGCTAAAGAGGTGATTAAAAGAAATGAAAACTAAAAAAAGAGCATTAGGTATGGGTCTTGAACAATTATTCAATAATGAAAATATTGATTTAGATAGTTTTGAAAAAACTGTATATGAAACGGCTACAAGAGAAGAAATTGTTGATATTGACCTATCTGAATTAAGAGCAAATCCTTATCAACCAAGAAAAGTTTTTGATGAAGAGGCTTTACAAGAATTAGCAAGTTCTATAGCAGAACATGGTGTATTTCAACCAATTATTGTAAAGAAAAGTATTAAAGGCTATGAAATAATAGCTGGTGAACGTCGTGTTAGAGCTAGTAAAATGGCTGGTTTAGATACTGTTCCTGCTATTATACGTAATTTAGATGATAATCAAATGATGGAAATAGCACTTCTTGAAAACTTACAAAGAGAGAATTTAAGTGCTATTGAAGAAGCTGCTGCTTATAAGACAATGATTGAAAAATTAGGACTTACACAAGAACAATTAAGTGCTAGAGTAGGTAAAAGTAGAAGTCATATAACTAATATATTAGGTTTATTAAGATTACCTCAAGATGTACAAAGTTTAGTTACATCAAATAAATTAAGTATGGCACATGCACGTGTACTTAGTAAATTAGAAGATGATAATAAAATACGTGAATTAGCACAAAATATTATAGAAAATAAAATACCTGTACGTGAGGTAGAACATCAAGCACAAGCTGAAGAAAAAAAAGTAAAAATGGAAAGACATACTACTTCAGTTAGAAAAGATTATTTATATGTAGAAGAACTATTAAGGGAAAGATTAGATACAAAAGTTAAAGTAAAAGAAAATAAAATTGAAATTAATTTTTCTAATGTTGCTGATTTAAACAGAATATTAGATATTATGAATATAAGGGATTAATATGAAAGATATGGAAGATCTTGTAGAAATATTAGTTTCTAGAAGAGTTGTTGTTTCCTTAATAATAGTTTTTGTTTCTATAGTTGTCTATATGATACTAAGTAGATTGATACGTAAATTATTATCTATTAAATTAAAAGGTGTCCGTTTTAATGATAGAAGACATAAAACTACAATTAGTTTAATGGATAATATAGTTAAATATTTTATAGCAATAGTAGCATTTGTAATGATATTAGATTTATGGGGGATTGATACTAAATCATTATTAGCTTCATTAGGAGTAGTAAGTTTAGTAGCTGGATTAGCACTTCAAGATTTCTTAAAAGATATTATTGCTGGTATGACAATATTATTTGAAGACCAATATGCTGTAGGAGATGTAGTAACAATAGGTGAATTTAAAGGTACTGTTACATATTTAGGAATTAAAACTACAAGATTAAAATCATTTACTGGAGAAACACTTATAATAGCAAATAGAAATATTGATAGAGTAATTAATCATAGTTTAGAAACAAGTGTTACTTTTATGGATGTATCAGTATCATATGGTACAAATCTAGATAAAGCTAAAGAAGTTTTAAATAAAGTATGTAGTGATTTAAATAAAGAATTAAAATTGAGAGAACCTGCTAAGGTATGTGGAGTTCAAGATTTAGGTACTAGTTCTGTTGATATAAGAATAAGCTTTGGATGTGTATTTGCAGAAAAAATTAAAACTGAACAAATATTTAGAGAAAGAATTAAAAAGGAATTAGATAAGAATGATATTGAAATTCCATTTACTCAGGTGGTGATTCATAATGGAAAATAATTATAAATTAGGAAGTATTGTTATTATGAAAAAAGAACATCCATGTGGAAGTAATGAATGGGAAATTACTAGAATGGGTGCTGATATAAAAATTAAATGTATAAAGTGTGGCAGAAGTATTATGTTTCCTAGAATAGAATTTAATAAAAAATTAAAGAAAGTAATTACATATTAGGAGGGGTTACGTGAAGAGAAGAAATAGAAAATTTAATCCTGGACCTATAACAGTAATGTTGATAATTACTTTTATAATTATGGTACTAAGTTTTCTTTTAAATAAGATTGGTATAAGAGGTAAAATGACTGATCCTAATACTTTTGAAACTAATACTATTACAGTAAATAATATATTTAGTAAAGAAGGTATTAGATATATTGCTGGTACTTCTCTAAAGAATTTTAGACAAGTAGAACCTTTGGTAGCAATTATAGTATCACTTATTACAATATCTATATTAGAAGTTAGTGGTTTATTAAATCATGTATTTAGTATATTTAAAAGAGTAAAGGGATCAATTATAACTTTTATAGTATTATTTATTAGTATTATATCTTCATTAGTAGGTGATTATAGTTACGCTATTTTATTAACTGTAGTAATACCATTATATAAAACATTAAATAGAGATCCTAAATCTGGAGTAATGACTGTATTTGTTGGTATTACAATAGGATATGGTACAGGTTTAGTATATAATTATCAAGATGTACAATTAGGTAGTTTAACTCAAACTACAGCACGTAATGTATTAAATAATTATATATTTACAGGACATTCTATGTTATTTATTATGATAGTATCTACTTTATTATTATCATTTATAGGTACTATAGTTGTTGATAAGTATTTTACAAAGAAGTTAAGAAGAAATAAAGATGAAGAAATGAATACATCTAGAACAGGTTTATTAACTGCAGGAATAGTATTCTTAGTTATGTTATTATTAACATTATGGTCTATTATTCCAGGATTACCATTATCAGGATGGATGTTATCATCAAAAGATGGTGCATATATTGAAAGATTACTTAGTGATGGAGCTCCATTTAAAGATGGTATAATGCTTATAATATTATGTATGGCATTAGTATGTAGTTATGTATATGGTAAGATGTCTAGAAATATTAAAGATAGTAGAGAATTTAATAAAGCTATATCTAAAACATTCCAAAACACTGGATTTATATTTGCTGGATTATTTTTTGCATCATTAATGATAAATGTATTAGATTGGACAAATATATCTACTGTTATATCATTAAATTTAATTGAATTAGTTAATAATACTCAAATGTCAGGTGTATTTGCTGTATTTTTAGTATTTATAATAAGTATTGTAATTACTATATTAAATCCAAGTACTGTAGGTAATTGGACTTTAGCATCCCCAGTATTTGTTAGTAACTTAGTACGTGCTAATATATCTCCTGAATTTACTCAAATGATATTTAAAGCAGGAGATTCAATTGGTAAATGTTTTAGTCCATTTTATATATTCTTCATTATAACTTTGGGCTTCTTATATAAAGCTGATAGTGAAGATGAAGAAATTAATTACTTTGGTACTATGAAAAAGATGTTACCTGTTATATTAGTTATGGCACTAACATGGTTAGTAATTATAGTAGGATGGAATTTAGTAGGTATACCATTAGGTATTAATTCTACAACAAATTTATAAAAGTAGACTTTGTCTACTTTTTATTTACATATAAATAATAATTATTATTTTTTTACAATAATATTACTTTTTAATTATATATTGAATATAATTTCAATTCATTATATAATACAAATAGATTGTGGGGTTTACAATGGAAAATATTATTAAACAAATGGAAAACATTTTATTTAAGGTAGAAAATTATAATAAGACCATAAATAAAATAAAAAATATACTTGGTGAAGATTATCAAGATTTAACTAAATATTTTAGTATATTTGGAGTATATAGAGAAGAAAATAAAAAGAGTATTAAAGAAAGTATTATATTATCTGTAGGCGCATATTATAATGGATGGTTTGAAAAATATAATTTAAAAGAGTCTTGGAATTGGGATAATTTAGATAGAAAATATATATTTACTTTTTCAGATGTAAAAAGAATATTAAAAAATGATTATTCTACAGAATATGGTAGTTGTTATAAAAAAGGATATTTAGATGAAGAAGAATTTCTTAATTTAGTAATAAGAGTAATAGAGAGTAAATTAATTAGTGCTCACAGATTTTCATTAGATTTATATGATAATATTAATAATATTCCAAATAAACCTAAAAATAGAATATCTAATTTACTAAATATACAACAAAGTGATAATGATAAGTTGTGTATAATTATTAAATTAATTGGAGATACTAAAGAAGATATAGATACATTTCAAAAAATATTATTTAAATTATTATTGTTAAAAGGTAATTTTGAATATACTGAAAGAGAAGAAAGAATTAATAGTTTATCAGATAATGATAAATCACAATTAGATATATTAATAAATGTACTTAAAGTATATACAATATCAGAAGAAGAAATGAGTATGATAGAAAATATATTACATCCTGATATAGTAAGTTCTATTAAAAATTCAATTGATAATTTTACTACTATTGATGTATTTAATAATGCTAACAAAAAAATTAAAGTATTAACTAAATAAACACTTATATAAAGTGTTTTTTCTTGCTTTTAAATAATTAATATAGTACAATTTAATGTGTTGAGGTGAGACCATGAGTTTAAAAGCTGGTATAGTAGGTTTACCTAATGTAGGTAAAAGTACAATTTTTAATGCTATTACAAAGCAAAAAATATTATCTGCAAATTATCCATTTGCTACAATTGAACCTAATGTAGGAGTAGTAGTAGTTCCTGATAAAAGATTAGATTATTTAAATGATTTATATAAACCAAAGAGTTTAGTACCAACTACATTTGAATTTAATGATATAGCAGGATTAGTAAAAGGTGCTTCTCAAGGAGAAGGATTAGGTAATAAATTTTTATCACATATTAGAGAAGTAGATGCTATTGTAGAAGTAGTTAGATGTTTTGAAGATAGTAATATAATACATGTTGAAAATAATATTGATCCTATAAGAGATATTACTACTATAGGATTAGAACTTATTTTAGCAGATTTAGAAATAGTAGATAATAGATTAAATAAAATTGGTAAGAAAGCTACTATGTCTAAAGATAAAGAAATAAAAAAGGAAGCAGATTTATTATATAAATTGAAAGAAGCATTAGAAAATGATAAAGCTATAAGAAACTTAGAATTAACAGAAGATGAATTATTAATAATGAAACCATATAATTTATTAACACAAAAACCAATTATTTATATGGCTAATGTATCAGAAGATGATATAGCATCATCAAATGATTATGTTAAACAAGTAGAAGAATATGCTTCAAAAGAAGGTTCTAAAGTAATTATGGTAAGCGCTAAAGTAGAAGAAGAATTAAGTGATTTATCAGATGAAGAAAGAATTGAATTCTTAAATGAATTAGGAGTAACTGAGTCTGGATTAGATAAATTAATTCAAGCATCATATTCATTATTAGGACTTGAAACATTCTTTACAGCAGGTACTGATGAAGTAAGAGCATGGACATTTAAGACAGGTATGAAAGCTCCAGAATGTGCTGGTATAATACATACAGATTTTCAAAAAGGATTTATTAAAGCAGAAGTAATGAGTTTTGAAGATTTAAAAGCATGTGGAAGTGAAAAAGAAGTAAAAGAAGCAGGTAAGATGCGTCTTGAAGGTAAAGAATATTTAATGCAAGATGGAGATATTTGTTACTTTAGATTTAATGTATAAGGACTATTTAGTCCTTTTTTTCTTGACTGAATAATAAGTGTGTGCTACACTAAAAAACTATAGGGTGTATAAAATGAAGAAGAGATTATGTGTATATGCAGTAAGTTTTACTTTATTACTTACAGGTTGTAAATTAGTACCTAATGCAAATAATAAATATGTAGAAAGTACTATGTATTATACTAAAGGTAATAAAGAAGTAAACTTTGATGATATAGTATTAACTATGTATGAAAAAGATAATATATATATTAATGATTTAGGTAAAGAATATATAAATAATATAGAAAATATAAAATATAAGTATGATACTAAATGGATAGATATATTGAATATAAATAAAGATTCATTAACTGATAAATATGTAGCTAATAGTATAAGTAAGCATAGTAATACTAAATATTATAATTCTAGTAATAATTCTATTAAATGGGATAAACTTATTGATGTAATATATATAAATTCTAAGAATAAAGAAAAAAATAGTAATAATAAATATATATCCTTATCAAAAGATGAAATAAAAATAATATTATCACAAATGAATGATTTTTTAGATATTGTATTAAAAGATTATCCATCTTTTGATGTATCAAATTTAGCATGTAAATTGAATAATTTATCCTTAGTTTATTATTATATTGATGCACATGATAAAGCAAAAGCATCTTGTATATATGATATGATTTCTATTGGAATTGAAAAAGATAATTTAAATCCTGATTTAAATCAGTATAAAGATTTATTGTTTCATGAATTTAAACATTATTTTTGCTTTTGTTGTACAGATGAAATGAAAGGTAACTATTATACTGCAGGAGGAATTAGTTCTAAGAACGGATATGAAATTAATTTAAAATTTTTAGAAGAGTCTTTAGCAGAAGAGTATTCTGCTAAATGTAGTAATAGAAGTCTTTCTTGTTATAATAATCAATATGAAATATTAAATACATTAAGATTAGTTATGAGTATGCAACAAGATTATAGTGAAGATAATATTTTAAAATATCAATTACTACATAATCCTATAGCGCTTTTACAACAATTTCCTGTATATGATAATAATGAAGTATATTATAAAAATATAATTATGTTAGAGTGCTTTAATGAGTTATTAATGAATAATGATAGCTATCAAAAAAATTTAGAAGAATATGAAACTACTAATAAAAGCATTATATTTATTAAACAAGAAGCATATCAAAATTTACTTAATTATTCTATGTGTGAATTAAATAGAATGTTTTTTAGTAATTTAGTAGCATTCAATGAAATTAATAATGTATCATTAGATTATAATTTATTCTTAATAGAATTATATAAAAAGCAAAATAAAAAAAATATAAATATATTAAGTACTATAGAATTAGATAATAGTGTATATACAAATAATTACAATGAGTGTTACAAAGAATTTATAAATTATTATTCTAAAAAACAAAATATAAGTATAGAGTATATAGAAAGTTATCATAAAGATTATAAATTAAGATTACCAAATAATTATCCAGAATATGTATCAGAAGATAGAATAAAGTTATATAGCTTTTTATATAATGATGAAATAAATAAAAAAGAAAATGTACTTATTTTGAAGTAAAGTTTACATTAATTTATAAAAATGTTACCTTAATACATAAATATTAAACAATAGACAATATGTCTATTGTTTTTATAAATAAAATGATATAATTATATATAGTGATGATAGGAGGAAATATGAACGAATATAATATAGTAAATAGTGTAGAAACATTAAGAAATACAATAGATAAAGTAAAAAAAGCACAAGAAGTATATTCAACATATACCGAGGAACAAGTTGATAAAATATTTAAAATGGTATCAATAAAAGCTAATAGTATGAGAATTCCATTAGCTAAATTGGCTATTGAAGAAACAGGTATGGGTGTATTAGAAGATAAAGTTATTAAGAATCACTATGCTTGTGAATACATATATAATAAATATAAAAATACTAAGACATGTGGTGTAGTATATGAAGATAAATCATATGGAATAAAACATATAGCAGAACCAATTGGATTAGTAGGTGCTGTTATACCTACAACTAATCCTACATCTACAGCTATATTTAAAATATTAATTTCTTTAAAAACTAGAAATGCTATTATAATTAGTCCACATCCAAGAGCTAAAAAGTGTACTATAGAAACAGCAAAAATATTATTAAAAGAAGCTGTAGCTGCAGGAGCTCCAGAAAATATTATTGGTTGGATAGATGAGCCTACATTAGAGCTTACTAATATGTTAATGCAAGAATCAGATATAATACTTGCAACAGGTGGACCAGGAATGGTTAAGAGTGCATATTCAAGTGGTAAACCAGCATTGGGAGTAGGTGCAGGAAATACTCCAGCAATAATAGATAGTAGTGCTGATATAAAGTTAGCAGTAAATTCAATTATACATTCTAAAACATTTGATAATGGTATGATATGTGCATCAGAACAATCTACTATAGTATTAAATGATATATATGATGAAGTAGTAAATGAATTTAAATTTAGAGGATGTTACTTCTTAAATAGTGAAGAAAAAGATATGTTAAGAAGAACAATAATGATAGATGGTGCGCTTAATGCAAAAATAGTTGGTCAAAAAGCTAGTACTATAGCAGCTTTAGCAGGTATAAATGTGCCAGAATATACTAAAGTATTAATTGCTGAAGTAGATAGTACTGATAGTAGTGAAGAATTTGCCCATGAAAAATTATCTCCTGTACTTGCTATGTATAGAGTAAATAGCTTTAATGAAGCATTAGATAAAGCAGATAGTCTTATACATTTAGGAGGTATGGGACATACATCAGCATTATATGTAGATATAAATGATAATGAAAAAATAGATATGTTTTCAAGTAGAATGAAAACTTGTAGAATATTAATTAATACTCCATCAAGTCAAGGAGGTATAGGTGATTTATATAACTTCAAATTAGAACCATCTATGACTTTAGGATGTGGTTCTTGGGGTGGTAATTCTGTATCTGAAAATGTAGGAGTTAAACATTTAGTTAATATAAAGAGTGTTGCTGAAAGGAGAAATAATATGTTATGGTTTAGAGCACCTGAAAAGGTATATATTAAAAAAGGATGTTTACCTGTAGCTTTAGAAGAATTAAAGAGTGTTATGGATAAAAAACGTGTATTTATAGTTACAGATAAATTTTTATTTGAGAATAATTTTACTAATTGTATTACTAATAAGTTAAATGAATTAGGTATAACATATGCTATTTTCTCTGATGTAGCACCAGATCCTTCATTAAGTTGTGCTAAAGAAGGAGCTAAAGTTATGTCTGAATTTAAGCCTGATTGTATAATAGCATTAGGTGGAGGTTCTGCAATGGACGCTGCTAAGATTATGTGGGTATTATATGAACATCCAGAAGTAGATTTCTTAGATATGGCTATGAGATTTATGGATATAAGAAAAAGAGTATATACATTCCCTAAAATGGGTGAAAAGGCATATTTTATAGCAGTACCTACATCATCAGGTACTGGTTCAGAAGTTACTCCTTTTGCAGTAATTACTGATGATAGTACAAATGTTAAATATCCTTTAGCTGATTATGAATTATTACCTAATATGGCAATAGTAGATACTGATTTAATGATGAGTGCTCCTAAAGGACTTACATCTGTATCAGGTATGGATGCATTAGTACATAGTATAGAAGCATATGTATCTATGATGCATACAGAAATAACAGATGGATTAGCATTAGAGGCTATTAAGATAATATTTGAATATTTACCAAGAGCATATGAAAATGGTAATGATGTTGAAGCAAGAGAAAAGATGGCTCATGCTGCTACTATAGCAGGTATGGCATTTGCTAATGCATTCTTAGGTATATGTCATTCTATGGGACATAAATTAGGTGCATTCCATCATTTACCACATGGATTAACTGTTACATTAGTATTACCTGAAGTAATTAGATATAATAGTGCAGATATTCCAAATAAGATGGGTACTTTCCCACAATATGAATATCCAAATACATTAAATAGATATGCTAAAATAGCAGATACTTTAGGAATTACAGGTAATAGTGATAAAGAGAAAGTTGATAATTTAATTATTAAAATAGAAGAATTAATGGATAAAGTAGGAATGAAACATACTATAAAAGAGTATGATATAGATGAGAAATATTTCTTAGATACATTAGATGAAATGTCTACACAAGCATTTGATGATCAATGTACTGGTGCAAATCCTAGATATCCAACTATAGAGGAATTAAAAGATATATACAAAAAAGTATACTATGGAAATTAGTATACTTTTTTACTTTTTTTATTTTATGTGTTAGAATATAAAATCAAATTGGGGGAATTAATATGATGCAATGTCCTGTGATAATTTATTTTAACTGTGAGAATGGAATACTTGTTTTAGATAATAAAAGATTTACAAATAAAGATGAATATGATAATGCTTTATATATGTATAATCATATAATTACTAATTTAATTAAATTATGTAATGAAACATATTTATTTGATAGAACACAAACATATTTATTAGATATAAATGAAAAAGATAGAGAATTTTTAATAAATCTTTTAAATAATATTAAAATAAGTGATTCCTATAGTGATAGTGTTTTTGTATCAGTATATAATATAGTTGATAATTGTATACGTGATAGAAATGAAGAATTAGCATTTAAAATTTTACATGATGTATTCTCTGATAAAAGAAAAATAGCAGGTATACCTTTTAATATATATGGAATAATTAATAAACTTTTATTAGGTGAAGATGAAGAAACTCAATATATGCATTTTATTAACAAATCAAGAATTGATAGTAAACAAGAAGAATATATAAAATTAAAAATGAATATATATCCTAATGAATTAGATTGTTTATTTAATACAAAAGAAAATAAAAAAATAAAGTAGATAGTATCTACTTTTTCTTTCTTTTCTTTTTACTTTTATATTCATTAGGTGATAAATCAATTATTTCATGTTTAGATATACCATTTTTATTAGTACTCCACATACTAATAGTATTTTTATCATATAAAGTAATAGATTCTGTTTGAAATAAGTCATATTCTTGATTATATATATATTTTATTAATTTATCTAGTAATTCTTTTGATTCATTATTACAATGTATACTATATTCTGTATCTATATTAGAATCTTTTTGTACTTTAGTTTTAAGTATATAAAATGAAGCGTTTCTTAGAGTAATTGGTATAGATAGACCATCTTCCATTTTAAATAATTGATTTTTATATATAATAAATGGCATATTAAAGTTTTTTCTGTTTAAGTTAATATTTCCATCTGTAATAATTCCTTCTTGATATATAGTATTATTATATACTCCTTGTCCTATATCCATAGTTTTATTTATATCATGTTCAAAGAATAAACATCCATATTGTTCATGACGATTTAACTTGTATTCAGCTAAATCATCTGGAGATATAAATATTTGTAATTGACTCATAAAATCACCTCAGTGATAATATTATATAAAATAAAGAAATTAAATTCAATTATATATTTACAAATACAAATTATTTTGTTATAATTACTAGCGAGTAATTTATTTACTCCTTGCTCTTAAGTGAGCCAAAGACCATAAGGAGGTGTAGAAAATGAGAAACTATGAAATTATGTTTATTGTTAAACCAACACTAAGCGAAGAAGACATCAAGAAAGCTGCTGATAGTTTTAAAGCAGTAATTGAAAACAATGGTTCTAAAGTAACAGGTGTCGATGCTTGGGGACAAAAGACTTTAGCATATGATATGAAAAAGGGTTCTGAAGTATTTAAATCAGGATATTATTATGTATACCAAGTAGAAGCTAACGATGATAAAGCTATTAAAGAATTCGATCGTTTAGCTGGTATTTCATCAGATATTATTAGACATTTAATAATAAGAATAGAAGACTAATGAGGTGAAATATGAATAGAGTAATATTAGTTGGTAGATTAACTGCTAAACCAGAATTGAGATATACAAGCTCAAATACAGCATTCTTAAGATTTTCTATTGCTGTAAATAGAAATTTCACAGGTGCTGATGGAAAAAGAGAAGCAGATTTTATCAACATTGTAGCTTGGAGAAAACAAGCAGAAACAATTTCTAAATATTTTGATAAAGGTAATCTAATAGCTATTGAAGGTAGATTACAAACAGGAAGTTATGACGATAAAGATGGTAACAAACGTTATACAATGGATGTTGCTTTAGATAATTTTGAATTTGTAGAAGGAAAAAATAAAGCAGCTGCTGAAGGTGGAAGTTTTAATGAACCTAGTCCATATGATTTTCAAGATGATAACAGTAGTGTTAGCGTTGAAAATGATCCTTTTGCAGAATACGGCGATTCAGTTTCAATCGATGATAACTTTCTAGACTAAAAGGAGGATTAACATGGCTGAATTTTATAGAAAAAAGAAAAAAGTATGTCAAATGTGTACTGGTAAAGATGTTAACTATAAAAACGTTGAAGTTATTAAAAAATATATAAGTGCAGATAAAGGTAAAATCTTACCAAGAAGAATTACTGGTAACTGTGCTGAACATCAAAGATTTATCGCTACTCAAATTAAGTATGCACGTTTTATGGGTTTAATACCATTTGTAAAGTAAAAGGCAATAGCCTTTTTTTTATTATTTTAATAAAATGTTACTTTTTAAATTTGAAAAATTTAAAATAAAATTATATAATATTTCCAATTATGAAGAAGGGGAATACTATTTATGAATGAATTGACAATGTATAAAAGGAAAAGATTGAAAAGAGAAGGTCAAAAATATGAAAAATCTATCCGTGAAAATAAAAGATTTAATAAAGTAAAAGCTCATGGTAGAAGTGTGGATTTTTTTAATAAGGTAGAGGTAGATAAAATTGAATATTTACTTACAAAAAATCCTGAATATGCATTAAAGCATGCAGAAGAATATTTAATTAATTATCCAACTGATTATTATGCAAGAACTTTATTAGTAGGTGCGTTAGTAATACTAAGAAGATTTGAAGAAGCTAAAAATGAAATAGAAGATATTGAGGTAAGTATATATTCTGATAAGAATATGAAAAAAGATGCAGAAAGAACAGAAAAGAATATTTTATCTTTAGGCTATTCAAAAATTAAATATTATATGTATACGGGAGATGTGAGGGCTGCACATGATGTAATTATGTCTAATCCAAAATTAATTGCGACATATGGATTAGAAAAAACATTATTTTATATTAAACATTTATTAGATGAACCAGATAAGATGAAATATTATGGTGAAACATATATGTATAAACAAATGAATAATTATAGTGAATTAGAAATGAAATGGCATATTGGTAAACATATGCCACGCGGTAATGAAGATAGAGATGTTCCTAATACAAATATATTTGTAGAGAGTTTTCCTGTAGATGATGTGTTATGTGAAATAGAGCAATATTTAACAGATGAGAATGCTGTATATTCAGGATTAATAGAAGATGATTTTTATTTTAAATATGATGATTGTGGAAAAGAAGAAAATAAATATGTTAATTATTTTAAAGTAGTATGTTTACATGGTACTAAAAAAATTATTACTATGTTACCAATAGCTAATTATAATGAATTATCATATATAGATTTAAATTATATGAATAGTAATAGTATTGATAACTGTAAACAACTTGTATTAAAAAAGAAAAAAGATATTCAATAATATCTTTTTTTTATAGTATGTGTTATTATAATAATAACGATAGGAGGAATAGAAAGTGGATAATGAAGTAAAAGAAGAAGTAAAGGAAGAACCAAAGAAAAAAGGTAATGGGTTATTTACTTTATTTGCATGTGTAATGACAGGTGTTATAGTATTCTTAGCTACTAATATAGGTCAAAAAGCAT
Source organism: uncultured Erysipelotrichaceae bacterium (assembly GCA_902795975.1). The sequence continues at coordinate 2,916 of CADBNE010000024.1, read as the reverse complement.
CAAAAACAGTAGACCCTGATACACCAAAAAAATCAGAAGTAACTAGTAATGTAGAAAGTAATAATACAAGTAATGTAGAAAGTAATACTACTTCTAATGTTACAAGTAATGTTGAAAGCAATGCTACTAGTAATACTGTAGCTGATAAAATTGAAGTAACATTAAACAAAGAAGCAGTAGATAGTGCTGGAAATGAATTTGCTACAGTTGTTGCTACAAAGAATGGTGCTAAAGTATGGGAATATACTACAGGAGATTATCAAGCAAGTGAATTAAGTACATTTACATTATATGAAGGTGCTACATATGTATATCTTGCTGAAAATGGAAAAATTAAAGCATTTGATAAAGCCACTGGTAAAGTAGTATGGTCTAATACTACTGATAATGGTCGTAGTGTAGAATTATTAGAAGTAAATGGTAAATTAGTTGCTACTGGATATTATACAGGTTTAGTTACAGTTATAGATGTAACTACTGGTACTAATGTAAGAAGTGCTAAAGATGCTAATTGTTCTCAAGCAAGTAAAATTGAAAAAGTTTCTGATACAAAAGTAAATATTACTTGTTTTGCTGGTACAGTAGAATATGATATTACTACTGGTACATCATTAAAAAAATAAAAATGTGATAAAATCACATTTTTTATTTTTCTATTAAGAATACCAATAAGTCTTCAACAGGTTTATCATTATATATAATATCATTTAATAAATTAACTATAGGCATACATATATTTTTTTCTTCTATAAGTTTACTAATAGAAGTTAAAGTATATAATCCTTCTATAGTATTTGTTTTGATATAATTTGTTATTTCTCTTTTTGGTGCTTTAGAACCTATTAAATTACCTAAGGTAAAGTTTCTACTTTTTTCACTAGTACAAGTAAGTAATATATCACCAAATCCTGCAAATGATAGGATAGTGTTTCTATTTCCACCTAAAGCATCTATTAATTCTTTTATATCATTAGCTGATTCTGTAATTAGCATTGCTTGAGTAGATATAGGTAAATTCATACCACTTAATATACCTGATGCTATAGCAACTACGTTTTTAATACTTCCACATACTTCTACGCCTAATATATCACTTGTTTCTCTTAATTTAATATGTTTATTTTCTAAAGCTTGTTTAGTAATACTAATTGTTTCTTCATTTGTACTTGCTAAAGATAGTCCCACTGGTACTTTATTTGCTACGTCTATAGCAAATGTTGGCCCTGAGATTACTGCTATTTTATCTGTATCAATATATTCTTTAACTACATCATAAACAAATTTACAAGTTTCTTGTTCAATACCTTTACTAGCTATACAAATATGTTGATTCTCTTTTATATAATTTTTTAATTCATCTACAACTCCTCTAACAGCACCTGCAGGAACTACTATAATAATAAAGTCTTTTCCATTAACTGCTTCTTTTAAATTTGTTGTAAATGTAATATTTTCTTCTATAGATACATTTGGAAGAGTAGGGCTTTTTCTATGTTTAACTAAATATTCTTTTTCATCTTCAAATTTAGTCCACATTGTTACTTCGTGATTATTTTCATATAAAGAAAGAGCAAGACCTACACCAAATGCTCCAGTACCTAATACACATGTTTTCATTTGTTCACTCCTTTTATATAGTATAACATACTTTAAAGGTAATATAATTATAAAGTTATGCACATTATGTATATATTGTGTATATGTAAATAAAGTTATGCACATTAATCTATAATTCAAAAAAGTTATGCACACTAATCTTTAAAAAAATATAAATGTGTGTTATTATATTGTCTCAGGTGGTGGCAATATGGATAAAGCTTTATTACAATTGCTTATATTACTTAAGTTAAAAAAAGAAGAAATTGAATATGATTGGTTAGGTTTTAAAGTAACAAAAGATAATTATATCACTGGTCATCATATTGTTAGTAAATGTGAAGGTGGAGAAGATAGTATAGATAATATGGCTTTATTAAGTCTGTTATCACATAGATATTTGCACGAAGTTATTGAACAATATGATATAGATACTTTTAATAAAATAAATGAAATATTAAAACAAGCATGTATTTCTAGAAGAGAACCTAATGAAAAAGAATATCAAGAAATTTTATATTTAATTTATAATTTTGAAAAGAATAATAAAAAGGTTTTAAAAAATAGAATAGGTAATTTACATATTAATCCTAAAGTGGTTAAAATGTTTGATGGAATAGTAGATATTAATACACCGCATGGATATAGAATAGTACTTCAAAACGGAGTAGACCCTATAAAAAGACATGAGGTTAAGACAAAAAAGAAGAAGAAAAGATCTGACTCATATTAAAAATAATAAAAAAAGTAAAAAAAGTGTTGATTTTTCAACGCTTTTTTAGTACAATGGATTATGTGTGGCATGCATTGATGTGTGAGGTTGCTGATACACCAGGTTAAGTTGTCAAACAAAACCTGATGTGTATTAGGTTTTTACACGGAGCAAGTCTATACAAAGATATAGGCGAAGGGAGGATATGAAATGTCAAAAGTAAAAGTTCGTATCAAATTAAAAGCATTTGAACACAAAAGTGTTGATAATGCATGTGCGAAAATTGTTGAAACTGTAAAAAGAAACGGTGGAGAAGTAGTTGGACCAGTACCACTACCAACTGAAGTTGAAAAGATTACAATCTTAAGAGCAGTTCACAAATACAAAGATTCTCGTGAACAATTTGAAAAGAGAACACACAAAAGACTTATTGATGTTATCAATCCAACAAAGGAAACTATTGAAGCATTAGCTCATTTAGAAGTACCAAGTGGTGTTGACATTAAGATAGTTAAATAATAATAGGAGGAATAGTATATGAAAGGAATCTTAGGTCGTAAAATTGGAATGACTCAAGTATTTACTGAATCTGGAAAATTAATTCCTGT
>CADBNE010000023.1 GCA_902795975.1 uncultured Erysipelotrichaceae bacterium | reverse complement strand
TAAATTAATCATAAATATAGAACCTTGACCATATTCTGATTGTACATTAATTTTACCACCCATCATCTCTACTAAATTTTTAGTAATTGCAAGTCCTAATCCTGTTCCTTCTGTAGTAGTGTTTTTCTCTACATCTAATCTATCAAACTTATTAAATAACCTATCAATATTTTCTTTTTTTATTCCTCTACCAGTATCTTTAACACTAATAATTAAATTACATATATCACCTTGATTAATACATTTAACAGTAAAATCTACATATCCTTTTTCTGTATATTTAAATGCATTAGAAAGTAAATTGTTAATTACTCCCTTAACATGTACTTTATCACCTATTAACTCATATGGAATATCTTCTGCTATAGACATTGTAAAATTAATTGGTTTTTCTCCTATACGAGTACTAGTTACTCTAGCCATACTTTCTATTTCTTTTTTGAAATTATATGGATTATCTACAAGTTCTAATTTATCACTCTCTATTTTACTAATATCTAATATATTACCTACTATTTCTAATAATGTTTGTGATGCGTTACGTATATCTTCACTATCTTCTACAACTTCCCTTGGAACTTGTGCTTCATATGAAGCAATATCTTCAGATAGTCCTACTATAGCATTCAAAGGTGTACGTATTTCATGTGACATACTAGATAAGAAATCACTTTTAGCTCTATTAGCTTTTTCTGCTTGTTCCTTAGATAATTCTAATTCCTCAATAATTTTTATATCAGGATTTTCAATTGTAAAATACATAAGTAAACCTACTAATGTTTCTACACAATTCAATGATGGAATTGTAGGGTCAATGTTATGAATTAAAAGCGCTACACCCATCAAAACTAAATATGCTATTACAGGAATAAACTTTTTCCCCATTAAATATCTGTATTTTATAATCAAATAAATATTAATAAACATATATATAGATCCAATAAATACACAATATACTACTGCAGAACCACTTGCATATGGTATATCATTAAACTTTAAAAAATCTAAATGTAAAAAGGCAATAGGAAAGCTCATAATAGCAAATATTATTAAATATATATATAAAACTTTTGAACAAGCTATTCTCTTTTTACTAATTAAAGTTGTATATGTCGTCAATAAACATCCCCAAAATTGTAAACCTACCAAAAAAAGTCTTACTAATATATCTTTATAACTGTAAAGTAATCCAGCTGCACTTAAGTTACATAAAAATTCTAACAATAAGCAGGTGAAATTACACACAATTATACCTGTATATATTTTATTTTCAAATAAGTTAATTCTTTTTTTACTAAAGTATACAAATAATATGAGCAAATTAATTAACGCACTAAAAAAAAGCAAAAAATAATTACTCACACTGCTACCTCCCTATTCTTACTTATATTATACAAAACAAAAAGTAAAAAATATAGTTTTCACTATACTTTTTATATTTTTTTTTGCAAATCAGCTAATGCTTCTAATTTTTTAAAATCTATTTTATTCATACCTGTTAATGGTAATGAATCAATTACTTCTATAAAGTCTGGTATTTCATAATTGTATATATTCTTCTTAAGAATTTCATATACTTCTGTAATTATATCATCAGGATTTTTATTACAATTTTCTTTTAATACAATAAATGCCTTTATAATATATCCATTTGACTCATCTTTAACACCAACTACTGCTGCATTTTCTATATCAGAACATTTCATTATTTGTTCTTCTATAACACCTGGGAATATTTTAAATCCACTCTTAGTGAACATTCTTTTAATTCTTCCATCAACAAATATTTTTCCATCTTCATCCATATGTCCAATATCACCTGTATGAACCCATACACTTCCATCAGAATGAACTTTTACAACATCTGAAGATTTTGTTTTAGCATATCCAAAATATCCTTCCATATTCTTAGGACCTCTTATTGCTAATTCTCCTTGTTTACCTGTTGTAAGCTCTATATCAGAATTATCTGGATCAAATACTCCAATTGTTTCAAATAAATATGGAATACCTACAGTATCTTTAACATTAACATCATCTATTGTATATGCAGCTGCTGCACATACCTCAGTCATACCATATCCCTTAGTAATAGATGCTTTTGAATCACATTCTTTTAAAAATTCATTAAAATTTTCTTCAAAAGTTGGATCTAATTTATCAGCACCTACAATTATTGTTTTAAGATAATCTAATTTTTTTAACTTAAATTTTTTTTCTTTCATAACTGCTACTAATGCTGAAGGAACTGTAATTACATGATTAGGATGATATTTTAATATTAATGTTCCCAAATCATCTGGTCCAAATGCAGGAACCAACACATCTTTAACACCCATACATAAATATGAATTAAAGCAATTACTTAATCCATAATATGTCCAAGGTGGAGCCATATTAAGTGCTCTATCTCCTTTTTCAATTCCATAATCAACATTAGCATTTTCAATAATCATACTATTGAATGCCTCATTAGTTTCAATAACTCCTTTTGGAGTTCCTGTAGTACCACCTGTATATGCAATTACAGCTGGAGAATCTTCTACATATACTGATTTTGGAATATCAGTAATATTTTCTTTACCTGATTTAATAAACTCATAATATGAAATAATTCTATCGTCATCTATTTCAGGAGCTACTAATTCTTTATCTTTTAATTTAGCTAACATATTAATAAATTTAGGCAAACTATTTAATACTGGAACAGAAACAATATTTTTAGCACTACTTCCTACGAATTTATCAACTACTGTATCTAAACATATAACTAAATCAGATTTTGAATCGTTAACTTGTTCTTCTAATGTAGAAGCATTAGTTCTTGGATCCATCATATTTGCAACAGCACCTAAATAATTAATTGCGTAAAAAACATATCCTACTTCTGGAATATTTGGCAAACATACTGATACTACATCACCTTTTTTTACACCCATATTAATTAAGCCTTTAACAGCTTTAATAATTCTTTTTCTAAAATCATTATATGTAATATTCTTACCAAAAAATTCTAATGCCTCTTCATCACGATATTTTTCTGTTTGAATTAACATATATTGATAAATAGAAACTTTAGGAACTCTACTTTGTAAACTTTCTTCAGAATAATATTTAAGCCATGGTTTATCTATAGATGTATATCCTACTTGTGGTCCTTCTATATCACCTATTGCCAATCCTCTTAAATATTCATTTCTTCTAATTTTTTCTTTTTCTGATAATTGTTCTAATTTTTCCTTATATTTTAATAAGTCTTCTTTATTCATAACATCCCTCTATTCGTAGTTTTAACTAGGTATATTATAGCAAAACAAAAAGGTGTTTTTCAACACCTTTAATATAATTTGCAAGTATTATACATCTTTTTCGCTATCTCTTTTACACAAATCATCATAATAATCAAATGTATTAATAGCATAATCTTTACTAGCTTGTAATAATTCTTCAGCCTTGTCTGGATTAATTGTTTTTAACATATTAAATCTTGTTTGATTATTTAAGAAATCTTCAAATAATTCAAAGTCTACATTCTTACTATCTAATGTAAATCCAGTTTCTGGATTTCTTCTAAATGTTAAGAAGAAGCCAGATTTAGTAGCTAATTTTTCCATATCTACACTACGTTCCATACCACCTTTAATACCATGTGATATACAAGGTGTATAAGCAATAATAATTGCTGGTCCATTATATTCATTAGCTTCCTTAAATGCTTTAATTACTTGCATTGGATTAGCACCTAATGAAACTTGTGCTACATAAGCATCTGGATAAGCTAAAGCAATACGAGCTAAATCTTTAGTATTTGTCTTCTTACCACTTGATGCAAATGATGCTATAGCACCTTTAGGACTTGCTTTTGATGATTGACCTCCTGTATTAGAATATACTTGTGAATCAAGTACTAATATTTTAATATTATCATTACTTGCTAATACATGGTCAATACCACTAAATCCTATATCATAAGCCCAGCCATCTCCACCAATACACCAAATATTACGTTGAGTAATATAGTCTTTTATACTTGCTAATTCTTCTGGAATGTTATCAGTTAAATTATCATATACATCTTTTGTATTTTCATAACTATTAGGATTTTCTAACCATTGTTTAAATAAATCTCCATTTTCACTATCTAAGTTTTTCTCCATAATATGTGCTATTTTAGTTTTCATCATATCATTTGCAATTAACATACCATATCCAAACTCAGCATTATCTTCAAATAAACTACTTGCCCATGGAATTGTATATGGTGTAGATGGAGCACTACCACCATATATAGATGAACATCCTGTAGCATTAGCAATTATCATATGTTCACCAAATAATTGAGTTAATAACTTAATATAAGCTGTTTCACCACAACCTGCACATGCACCTGAAAATGCAAACTTAGGTTTATTAAATTGACTATTCTTAGTAGTAAATATATTTCCTATATCTTTCTTACTAATGTTTTTATCTAAATAATCAAATACTAATTGTTCATTTGGGTCTAATCTATCCATTACAAGGGCTTTTTCACCTCTCATACCTGGACATACTCTAGCACATACACCACAACCAGTACAATCTGCAACAGATGCACTAATTATAAAGTAATAATCCATACCAATTGCTTTAACACATCTTTCCTTTATACTTCTTGGACAATTTTCATATTCATCTTCACTAAGAATAAATGGTCTAATAACACCATGTGGACAATATAAAGAACATTGATTACAATTTGAACAATTCATACTTATCCAATCTGGTGCTACATCAGATATATATCTTTTTTCCATTGCAGCAGTACCTGGTTCAAATGCACCGTCAGCTCTTTTTACAAAGTCAGATGTTTTTAAAGTCTCACCTTTACGTTTCATAATTTTTTCAACAATTGATAATTCTTCATCACTAGGTTTAATAGCTTTACCATCTAATGTTATTTCTTCTATATTAGTAGCAGCCATAGTAATAGCTTCTAAATTACTATTTACAACGGTTTCTCCTTTTTTAGAAAATTTATTTTTTATACTTTCTTCCATTTTTTCAAGTGCTAAAGTATATGGAACTATATCTGATAAATACATAATAGCACTTTCCATAATAGTACTTATTTTTCCTTTAAGTCCTACTCTATTAGCTAACTCATATGCATTAATAATATATACTTTAGCCTTAGCTTTAAGTAACACTTTCTTTAAATGATAATTAATCATTCTATTTATTTCTTCAGGACTATGTATTGTATTAATAATTACTGTTGCTTCATCTTCTATTTCATCTAATAAATCATATTCTTCTAAATAACTATCTTTAGTAATTACTAATAATTCAGGTTTAGATATATAGTAAGATGATCTAATTTTATCTTCACTAAATCGCAAATGTGAACAAGTAACACCTCCACTTTTCTTAGAATCATATTGGAAATATCCTTGCACATAATTTTCAGTATTATCACCAATTAACTTAATTATAGATTTAGATGCACTAACCATACCATCACTACCATATCCATAGAATAACCATTCATGTGATTTTGGTAATTCAATATCAACTGGTTCTAAACTTAATTTAGTCATATCATCTATAATACCTATAGTAAAGTTATTTACTGGATTATCTAACATTTCATATACAGCATTTATATCACTTGGAGTAGTATTTTTACTAGCTAATCCATATCTACCACCTACTACAGTAATATCTTTATCTTTAAGTGCTGCTACTATATCAAGATATAATGGTTCACCATTACTTCCTGCTTCTTTAGTTCTATCTAATACAGCTACTTTCTCTACTGTTTCAGGTAATACATTAAATAAATATTTTGTACTAAATGGTCTATATAAATGTACTTCTATTAAACCTACATCTTCTTTTTTATCAATTACTTCTTTTATAGTTTCACATACTGACCCCATTGCTACTATAACTTTCTTAGCTGTAGGAGAGCCATAATAATTAAATGGTTTATAATCAGTACCTGCTTTTTCATTTACTTTTTCCATATAATCATTTACTACATCTGGAAGCAAATTATAGAATACATTTCTTGCTTCTGTTGCTTGAAAATATATATCCTCATTTTGAGCAGTACCATGTGTCTTAGGATTATGTGGATTAAGTGCTCTCTTTCTAAATCTAGCTAAAGCTTTTTGATCTAGCATTTCTGCATAATCAACAGCTTGTAATACCTCTATTTTTTGTATTTCATGACTAGTTCTAAAACCATCAAAGAAATGCATAAATGGTAAACTTGCTTTAATACTAGAAAGATGAGCTACTGCTGATAGATATGCAGTATCTTGTACTGATGAAGAAGCTAGCATAGCAAATCCTGTTTGTCTACAAGCATATATATCTTGATGATCACCAAATATAGATAATGCATGAGTAGATAATGCACGTGCTGCTACATGTATAACACCAGGTAACATTTCTCCTGCAATTTTATACATATTAGGTATCATTAAAAGTAAACCTTGACTTGCAGTAAATGTAGTAGTTAAACATCCTGCTTTAAGTGAACCATGAACAAATCCAGCTGCTCCTGCTTCACTTTGCATTTCAACAACTTTAACAGTTTCGCCAAACAAATTTAACTTATTTTTACTCATTTCATCTACATGTTCTGCCATAGCACTACTTGGAGTAATTGGATATATTCCAGCTACTTCAGTAAACATATAAGAAGTATAACTACATGCTTCATTTCCATCAACTGTAATTGTTTTTTTCATTTTCATCACCTACCTATAATTCTATCACAAAAAAAGATATATTAGAATATCAATATATCTTTATTTATACACATTTATTTTTTATTTGATTATAGTAAAAATCATATCCTTCCTTACTATAATGAACACCATCAACTAAGTATTTTGTTGGAACGTCTTCTATTTCGCAATATTTTAAATTACTTATATTTTGACTATTTATATACTCTTTCATTTTAGCATTAAATGTATTTATTTGTGATTGAGATACATGCATATTATATGAATTTGCCGCTGCTTGATCTGCACATGTTGTTTTAACGAATATTATAGTATGTTTCTTCCAATCTCCTTTAGCTAATTCACTTAATTTACTTTGATAAATATCTAATCCTGCTTTTTCTGTTCCAGCAGTATCTCCTACATCATTTGCACCCATTAATATAAGTATTTTATAATTTCCTGAATTACCATTTAATACTATATTTGCGGCTGAAATTGCATCATCTCTAAACCATGTAGCACCCATTCCACCTTTAGCAATTGCAGTATAGTCTCTACATTTTTCTCCTGAATGCATAGCACCATCGCCATAGCCACATATTCCAGCAGTTCTACTATCACCTATTAATAATACATTACTTCCAGATGTAGAATTACTTGTATTATTATTAGAACTACTACTTGTTCTATTACTACTACGTATTATATTACTATTTGTATAATTACTTGTATTTGGTTTTTTAGTTCTCTTAGATGTATAATTCATATCTGCTGATGATGTTGGACAATTAGTTTTTGAATAATACATGAAACATTTTATACACTCAGTAACAGACTTTGAATCTTCTTTATTTGTAGTTACTTTAAGTAAAACAAATTGAATAATAGATGCTATAAAAAATATAACAGCAGCAATAATAAACTTTTTAAATAAATTCTTCTTTGCTTTTTCTATTTCATCTGCTGAACCAGTAGCAATTGCTTTAAATAATAATATAATAGAAAATACTATTAATATTAATGGAGTAGCAGTAACAACTAATGTATAGGCAACTGTAGTCAATTGTGGTATTGGTCTTGGTATTCCTGTAGCACTTCCACATTCTACATAATTTAAATCAGATGCTAAACTTGATAAATCCCTATATCCAAATATAATTAGTGCTAAAATAATAAAATAAACTACTTTAAAAATATTATACTTTTTATTCATATTTTCTCCTTAACCATTTTATTCTTTAAATAATTTTAATATTATATTTTTTTAATAATTCATAACTAATTTCATTATTTCTCGTATATATTTTTATATTACTAAATTTACTAAGTATTTCTTTAATATACATTATTTCATTAATTATAATTACATCAACATATTTTAATATTAAATCATATTCTTTTATATATTTATTTAGTTCAATACATGTATTTATTCCTGCTTTATGACATATCATACATGTACTAGCTAATTCTTCAATATTACATATATCTCCAACAAAAGTTACTCCACCACCATTTAATTCTATATATGGTCTAAATTTTCGTATTCTATCAACAACCTCATTTGGTGTTAAAGATATTCCAATATCTTTTGTTAGAACAACCTCTACTCTTATTCCAGGACCATTATTTTCTGTAATTGGATTAATTTCTTTAATATTTATCATTATAATACCTTATGAAATGTTCTATTCATTAAATCTTCCTGAAATTCTGGCTCTAATTTAGAATAATTAACTAAACATCCACTATTTCTAAGAATAAGATTTCCTCTTCTTCTATCTCTATTTGAATTTTCTAATAATAAAGATTTATCTATTATATTCATTTCCATATAATTTCCGTTATTTTCAAAATACTCATCGAATAATGTTACTAAACTTTCTACTCTTTCACTTTTCTTAGTACCTAATGCACTATGATTAACATTTAACGTATTTATAATACCTGCACTACAAATATTATTTGGTAATTTCATTACACTTTTTAATGAATTAAGTAATCCTGTAATATCAACATGACTATCTGGATTAGCACAAGGTGCAAAAGGAGTATTTTTAAATCTACCATCAGGAGTTGCTCCTGTGAGATTACCAAACACAACATTTAAACCTAAACTATTTATACCTAATTTTACTTTAGCATTTCTATAAAAACGATGTTCTCCTAATATTTTATTTATTACTCTAATAATATCTATAGCAAGTGAATCTACCTCATCTTTATCATTACCAAATCTATAAAACTTATTATCTGGAGAATACTCAGTACAAATTCCATTTTCATCTCTACTAACACTTACTCTTGTATATCTTATAGCAGATAATGAATCTACTAAAACAGATAATCCTGCTAAATCTATAGTAATATATCTTTCTACTACTGTATCATTAAACGCCATAATAGATGATTCATATGCATACTTATCATGTATACAATGTAATATATTTAAAGCATCAGCATGAACTGATAAAACTTTTCTTAGAACTAAAGAAAAATTTCTAACTACTTCTGAATAATTTAATATATTTCCTTGCAATGGTTCTATACCTTCTAATACTTGTTCACCAGTAATTTCATCTTTTCCACCATTTATAGCATATAATAACATTTTAGGTAAATTACATATACCACCATTATATTCTATTTGTTTACCTATTTTTGATAAACTAGCAACACCTGTAGAAGTATAATCTGTACCACTATTTATATCACCATTTACAAATTGTAATATGTTACATTTTAACATTACCTTAGCACAATACTTTTTAAAATTAATTGGTAAATACTTAGACCATAATATAGTAATAGATGGTACTTCACATTCATCTAAATTTTCTATAGAATTTAACATTCTAAATGCAGTTTTAGTAATTAAAGATTTATTATCATGTATACCACCAATAGTTTCATTAATAAGTACTTGTTTTGCTAAATAATTATCATAAAATTCTGGTGTTCTAATATATCTCATAGCTCTTAATCTAATAATAAATTGATCTATTAATTCTTGAGCCATTTCTTCATTAAGCTCACCATTTTCTATATCTCTTTGTATATATATATCTAAAAATGCACTATCATTTCCTATTGGCATAGATGCACCATTATATTCTTTTGATGCAGCTAAATATCCAAAATATAACCATTGTACAGCTTCTGTAGCATTACTAGCTGGTCTTGATATATCATAACCATAACTAGCTGCCATACTTTTAATTTTCTTTAAAGAATTAATTTGTTTAACAACTTCTTCTCTTGCTCTTACCATTGAATAATTAATATCTTTTCTTAATCTTTCTAAATCATGTTTTTTTCTTAATATTAAATAATCAATTCCATATAGTGCTAATCTTCTATAATCACCAACTATATATCCTCTTCCATAATTATCAGCTAAATTGCTAAATAAGCCTAATTCTTTATATTTTTTTACTTCTGATGTATAAGTATCCTCTAATAATTGTTCATATGACATATTATAATCTTTGAAATCATCTACTATATCATGATCAAATCTATATCCATTGTTTTTAATAACACTTAAAGATGAATCTAATGATATAAATGGATTAATTGATGGTTTTAATGGTTCATCAGTTTGTACACCAACAATTACTTCATTTTTTTTATCTATATATCCAGCATCAAAAAAGTCTATACCAGAAAAGCATGATGTTTCTATATCATATATTCCAGTAGACACTTCTTTATCTGTCATTTTTTGAAAACGAGACCACAATCTACTTGTTTTCTTACTAATACCTTTTAAAAATTCTGAATTACCTACATATTCTTGATAATTAGATAATATAAAATCATCTACATCAATTACTTGTTTCCATCTTTCACCATTAAACTTATTCCATTCTTTCATATATTCATCTTCTTTCACTATTATAATAATATCATATATTTAATTTATTTAAAAATGTATCTTCATCCCAAATATTAATATTTAATTCTAATGCTTTATTATACTTACTTCCAGGATTTTCTCCTACTATTACAACATCAGTTTTACGAGTTACACTACTTGTTACTTTACCACCACGTAATTCAATTAAATTTTTTGCTTCATCACGAGGCATATTTATTGTACCTGTAAGTACAAATGTCTTTTCATTAAATTCTTCATCTAACTCTTTCTTTACACCCTTATATTCCATATTTACATTATAATCTTTTAACTTATTAATTATATCCTTATTTTTATCATTATTAAAATATTCTACTATACTAGTTGCTATAATTTCTCCAATATCACTTATAGCACATAATGAATCAAATGAAGCATTCATAATATTATCTAATGTATGATAATTAATTGCTAAAATCTTTGCAGTTTTTTTACCTACATGTCTAATACCCAATCCAAATAATAATCTCTCTAAAGAATTTTCTTTACTATTTTCAATGCTATCTAAAAGATTATTAATACTTTTTTCTCCGAATCCTTCTAACTCTTTTAAATCTTCTTTATGAGTATACAATGTATAATATTCATCTATAGAATGTAAATATCCCATATTATAAAAATCTTCTATTATACTATCTCCAAAACCATCTAGATTCATAGCATCTCTACTAGCAAAATGAATTAACCCTTCTATTTTTCTAGCATCACATTTTTCATTTAAACAAAACCAAGCAGCTTCACTTTCTTTTCTTACTAATTTAGAACCACATATAGGACATACAGTAGCCATTTTAAAGTCTATCTCTTTACCTGTTCTTCTTTCTTTTTTACTTCTACAACTTCAGGTATTACATCTCCTGCTTTATGAATAGATATTGTATCTCCTATTTTAATATCTTTTTCTTTTATATAATCTTCATTGTGTAATGTAACACTACTTACTACGGAACCTGCTAAATGCACAGGAGTTAAATCAGCTCTAGGAGTAATTTTTCCTGTTCTACCAACACAAAATTCTATATTAGTTAATTTAGTTAAAACTTCTTCTGCAGGAAACTTATATGCTATTCCCCATCTAGGTACACGTGAAGTAATACCTAATTTTTTTTCATCAGATAAACTATCTACTTTAAGAACTACACCATCTATAGGAAATGGTAAACTATCCCTCTTTTTACCTAAATCTTCTATATAATCATATATCTCTTTTGTCGTATGTGCAAAACCATTTAAATCATAATTAGTTTTAAAACCTAATTCTTTTAAGAAAGTTACAGTTTCAGCTTGTGTTTTTATTCCATAATCCTCAGGATTAGGAATAAAATATGCTAAAAAGTCTAATCCTCTTTTAGCTGTTACTTTACTATCTAATTGTCTTATAGATCCAGCTGCAGCATTTCTAGGATTTGCAAATAAAGTCTCACCATTTTTTTCTCTTTCTTTATTTGCTTTATCAAAAGATTTAAAAGTCATGTATATTTCTCCACGAACTTCAATATCTATATCTTTAGTTAATCTAAGAGGTACAGTTCTAATAGTTTTAACATTTATAGTAATATCTTCTCCTACTACACCATCGCCTCTGGTAGCAGCTCTAACTAATATACCTTTTTCATATATTAAAGAACCTGAAAGACCATCCATTTTAGGCTCTAATGTATATGTAGGATTATCAATAGTTTTTTTTATTCTTTCATCAAACCATGCTATTTCTTCTTCATTAAAGATATCATCAAATGAAAGCATCGGAGTTTTATGTTCTACCTTGTTAAACTTATCAATAGCATTTCCACCTACTCTTACAGTTGGTGAATCCTCTCTTTTAAGTTCAGGATATTTCTTCTCTAATCTTTGCAATTCAGTATAATAATCATCA
Organism: uncultured Erysipelotrichaceae bacterium; assembly: GCA_902795975.1. The sequence goes on along the minus strand of CADBNE010000023.1, from coordinate 3,556 downwards.
TATTCTTGGTCAGTTATAGTAGGCTTATCTAATACATAATACTCATAACTAGTTTGATTAATTATACTTATTAATTCATCCATTCTTTTGCTAGCATTTTCCATTATATCACCTATATACATTATATCATTTATTATACAACAAAAAAAGGAATTTAATATTAAATTCCTTTTAAATAATAACATTTTTTATCCAACTTTAGCTGTTTTAACTGTGTAAGAAAAATCATTTAAATAACTTGCTTTTGGTACTACAAAAATAAATACTTTTGAAGAAGAGATTTTTGCATATGCCAAAATCATACTATTTCCTTGCATTGTAACATCAGTAACAAGATATTCCACCCCATTATATGTTTTTAAATATGGATTTACATTTAATTTAGCTCCTTGACTTTCAAAATATTTTTTTCCTTCGGATAAATTATTTATCAACACACTTTTTAAATTAGAGTAGTTACCATTTGAAACATTAATTCCAACAAGTTTATCAGTTCCAGATTCACTTAACACTATTTTTTCGGATGAATTTTCCAATACAGAATATTTTTTAGGAATTTGTAATATATAACCATTATGCTTTATACTTTTATAATTAGTATTTGTAACAGGTTTATTACTTGTCACCTGACTAGTCTTATTACTTACTTTATTACTTATCACTTGACTAGTTTTATTACTTGGTTTATTGCTAACTACATTACTTGGTTTATTACTAGTTATTTGACTAGTAGTATTACTTACTATATTAGATGTAACATTACTATTTGAATTACTTACTACATTGGATGTAACATTACTATTAGAGTTACTATTAGAATCTTTATCCTTATCTTTGTCATTAAACATAAAATAAATAACACCAAATGCAGCAATAACTGCTATTAAAACACCTACGATTAATCCAGTAGAAGCTTTATTATCATTATTATTAAAATTATTTCCTCCATTATTATATGTTGAATTATTACTTACTTGAGGTTGTTGATTATATACTGGTTGTTGATATTGTTGAACTACTGATTGACTATTATAAGTACTTTGTACACTACTATTTAAAACATCCATTTGTGCTCCACAATTCGGGCAAAAACTTATTCCTTCATATACACTCGTACCACACTTTTTACATAACATAAAACACACTCCTTATTTTTCATAATATGATTATATCACAATATGAAAAAAAAGTATTATATAATACTTTTTTTATCCCACTGTAGCTGTTTTTACTGTAGTAGCAAATAAATTTAATTTACTATAATCTAATTGATATGTTGTTGAACTTAATCCAAATACAATTAATTTATTATTTGGCATTTGTGCATAAGCAATAATCATTGGTAAACCATTTCTTGAAATTTCAATAACAAAGAATTCTACTCCATTATAAGTTTTTGCTGTAGCACCTTTTGTAACTGTATATCCTTCTTGTTTAGCATATGTATTTACCATTGATGGGTTAGCTTTCATTGTTTTTAAATCACCTGTTGTAATATTAGCAACCGCAATATCTTTATTATTTGTACCAATTAGTTGTAATTGACTTGTTGTATTTGATGAAACTGTATATGAATTTGGAATATATAAATTATATCCTCCAAATTTTACAGCATATGTATTAGCAGGGGCTGCTGTTGTATTACTAGGTTTGTTACTTACTACATTGCTTGTAGGATTACTTACTATATTGCTTGTAGGATTACTTACTATATTGCTTGTAGGATTACTTACTACATTGCTTGTAACATTACTAACAACGTTACTATTTGAATTACTTACAACATTTGAATTAACATTACTTACTATATTACTATTTGAATTACTATTAGAATTTTCATTATCATCTTTACTTTTATTTGATGAATAAATAATTATTCCAACACATACTATTACTGCTGCAACTATTGCTATAATAACAAAAGTTAAACCACTATTATTTTTATTATCATTACTTGGTACATTATTATACATACCATTATTATTCATAGCTGCAGGTTGAATATTGTTCACTGGTTGTTGTGAATATGTATTTACCACTGGTTCAGGTGTAACACTAGCTGTTGGCATTGCAGTTGCTACAGGTGTAACACTTGCTGCAGGTGTTTCAATTCCCACTGGTGTACTAGAATATCCTCCTTGCATATTATTATTAATATTTGAATTTACTGGTGCTTCTACTGGAGCTTCCATTGAAGAACCACAATTTGGACAGAACTTAATTCCATCTAAAACATTAGCACCACACTTTTTACATAACATTTCTACTCACTCCTTATTATTCATACTTTATATAAGTATATCAAATTTAATTCAAAAAAGCTATATAGAAAATTATAATTATACAATATGTTAATAATTTGTATTATATAATTATAATTTTTGTTTTCTATTCTTTTTTTTATTCTTGTATGATAAAATTATTTTTAGGTGATACTATGGAAAAAGAAGAAAAAAATTATTCATGGTTAAAAATTTTATTAATCTGTTTTTTTTCCACACTATTTATTTTATTATATGCAAGATACATTGAACCTAATAATATAGTTGTTGATGAAATAAATATAATTGATAACTCTATACCAGAATCTTTCTATGGATATAAAGTTGCTCATATAAGCGACATTCATTACAAAACAACTATATCAAAAGAAGATTTAAAGAAAAGTATAAATAAAATTAATAAAAGTAAACCAAATATTGTAATAATTACAGGAGACATATTTGATAAAGATGTAAAATATACTGATAAAGATTTAAATAATCTTATAGAATTATTAAATAATTTAGATGGAAAGTATAGATATATAATTACTGGAGATCAGGATTTAAATAATAAGATGTATAAAAAATTAATAGAAAAAATTGATTTTAAATTATTGGATAATACTTATGATATTATATATGATAAAGATTACTCACCTATACTAATTGGTGGACTATCTACAAAAAGTGACGAATTAGAATTTCAAGGAAAAATATCAAGTATTGAAAAAACTATTACAGAAAAAAATATTAAGTATAATATATTGATAATGCATGAACCATGTAATATTAGCAAAATTGACTATAGTAAATTTCAATTAATATTAGCAGGACATAATAATAATGGTCAAGTTAATATACCAGGAATAAAATCTCTATTTATTGATTCAGATAATAAAAAATATATTAAAACATATTATAAAAAAGATAATACAAATATATATATATCAAAAGGTTTAGGTACTACTGGATTTAAAGCAAGATTATTTAATAAACCAACAATTAATTTATATAGATTATTAAATAAATAAAAAACTAGACAAAATCTTTGACTAGTTTTTTTATACTTTATAATATTCCAATCTTAATTTATCTGCTATAGTTACAATAAATTCACTATTAGTAGGTTTAGCTTTATCCACATCAACACTATTACCAAATATCTCTTCCATTAAATCCCAGCTACCTCTATTCCAACTTACTTCAATAGCATGTCTAATAGCTCTTTCTACTCTTGATACTGTAGTATCATATTTATTTGCTAATTCAGGATATAATTCTTTAGTTATTCC
>CADBNE010000022.1 GCA_902795975.1 uncultured Erysipelotrichaceae bacterium | reverse complement strand
ATATTTCCTATATACCATTCATAAAACTCTAAAGTACTTATTGTTTTATAATGATTATTATGTAAATACTTCATCATTTCTTCAAATGTTTCAACAGAAGAAAACCATTGATTATTTTTAAAATATTTTTCTTTTATATTCTTAGGAACTAATCTATGAAAAGTAAAAACAGGAATTTTATCAATATTCTTTTTTTCAACATAATTTTGTTTATTACTACATAAAATTTCTTCTTTTTCTTTTTTTTCTTCAGTTTTATTTGATATATTTTCCTTTTTATTTATTACATTACTATTAGTATTATTACTATTAGTATTACTATTTTTTTCTTTTTTTATATTACTTTTTTTATTTTTATTACTTGATTTTTCTTCTTTTTTTTCATGTTGGATTAATACATTTGAATTAACCGTTTCATTTTTATTATCATGTATCATCCTAGTACTTGTTTTTTTAATATCCCTAGCACAATATATAACTATACCGATAAAAAATGATAACATTAAAACAAAAACTAATAACATTTTTTTACTATATTTATCCATATAGACACATCTCCGACCACATAACACAACACGATGATTATATCATAAATTATATTAAAATAAAAATTTTAATTTTAGCCTTTTAATTTACCTTTAACACCTTTAACTCCACCTGAATATCCACTTAATATATTTGTATCAAATGAATATATTTTCTTATGTTTAGCTTTATAATCCTTAATAGCTAAAGTTATTATATCATCTATTAATTCTTCATAATTTTTTCCTTTTGGTTCCCATAAATAGAAAGCTAAACTTCCAGGAATAGTATTTGGTTCATTAATATAAACTTGTCTAGTTTCATTATTAATTAAAAAATCTATACGACATACTCCACTCATATTAAGAGCTTTAAATGCCTCACATGCTATTTCTCTAACTTCTTCTTCTGTTTTAGAATCAATTCTAGCAGGAATAATTCTACTAGCACTAGCCATACCTTGTGATTTTAAACCACCTTTACATCCTTTAGCACCTTTACCATTTCCAAGATATTTATCTTGATATGTAAGCATAGCTTTCTTACCTTTAACTTCTTCAATTTCACTAGTTTGTTGATATGCATAGTTTCCTAAAACTGAACAGTTAACTTCTACTAAATGTTCTACTGCTTTTTCTACTATAATCTTACTATCATATTGAATAGCATCATTAATAGCAGAATCAATGTCTTTAGCATCACTTACATATGTTATACCTACACTACTACCTAATTTAGCAGGTTTAACTATTACAGGATATCCTAAATCATATATTTTATTTTTAATATCATCAGATACTTCTGCATAATCAGTATCATAAAACCATACATAATCAACAATAGGTAAATTCATTGATTTAAATACTTGTTTCATAACTACTTTATCTTGTCCTAAAGCACTACCAAGAACACCACTACCTACATATGGTATACCAATACTTTCAAGTAAACCTGCTAAAGTACCATCTTCAACATTATTACCATGAACTATTGGAAACATAATGTCTAATTCAGTAATATCTTTTCTAAACAAACCTGTAGTTTTTTGTAATATAAACTTACCATCTTTATTAACTAACATACATTTATTAGCATATCTTTTTAAATCATTAAAATTTCTAAATACATCTATATCCATTAATAATTTACCAGTATACCATGTTCTATCTTTAGCAATATATATTGGAATAATATCATATTTATCTTGATTCATATGTTCCATTGCTTGTAATGCTGATATTATACTTACTTCATGTTCAACTGTCTCTCCACCAAAAATAACTCCTACTTTTATTTTCATATTCTCACTCCTATTCGTTAAATAAATCAGGTAAATCGTTTTCTAATAAAACATAAGTATTACCTTCATCTATACGTCTCATTATTGTGAATGCTTCTCTAACATCATTTATAACATATATTTTATTTTTATCAAATTGTTTTTCCATTAAACCATCATATATTGGTTTTGTTTGTTCTTTACCTACTAATATAACATAATCAGAATTATCAGCAATATATGTACCAAACTTTTTATTTAGTTCATATTGTTTATCACCTAATTCAATCATACCAGGTGTAACTGTAATCTTAGTACCAGGCATTAAATTTAATACTTCTAGTGCCATCTTTGAACCAACTGGATTTGAATTATATGCATCATCTATTATATTAATATTTCCACTTTTCTTTAATTCTAATCTATGTTCAATAGGTTTAATTGAAGAAACTCCTCTTTGTAATTCATTAATCTTCATACCTAATTCATGTCCCATAAGTATTCCAGCTAAAATATTATATACATTATGTTTACCTAATAATCTAGTATTAAATGTATATAAATTTTCATCACCTTTAAATTTAACATCAAATGTAGTACCTTTATCTGATAATTTAATATTTAAAGCTCTAACATCAGCATCATTATCAATACCAATCCATAAAACTCTACATTTATTATTTTTTAATTTATAACTTACTTGCCATGGATCATCAGCATTTAAAACTGCAATTCCTCCACTAGGTAATGATTCAATAAGTTCAAACTTACCTTTTTGAATATTTTCTCTACTACCAAAACTTTCTAAATGTGCTTCTCCTATAGTAGTTAATACTCCATGAGTAGGTTTCATTAACTTACATGTAGTATTTATTTCACCTACTTTAAATGCACCCATTTCAGCAATAAATATATCATTAAATTTATCTAAATAATTATTTATTGATCTAATTAATCCATACGGTGTATTAAAATTTTGTGGTGTTGCAAAAGAATTAAATTTAACGCTTAATATATCATTTAAAATATTTTTACTACTTGTTTTTCCATAACTACCTGTAATTCCAATTACTGGTATATTCATATCTTTTAATTTTTTCATTGCCATTCTCTTATAATGTAAATATACACATTTTTCAACAGGTATATTTATTTTATTAGCAATTAATATAACAAAATAACTTAAATAAATCATACCACCTATTATTAAATAATAAATTGGTAAATGATTTTCATTATAATTTACTACCATCGGTATCATTACAGCTAAATAAATAATTGATTCAGTTGTAAATAATCTTTTTATACGTGATGTAATAACCAAAGGTTTCTTAGTTTGTTCACTACTAATCTTATTTCTATATAAAACAAATAATATTAAATAAAGTCCAAAACAATATCCGCATAAAAATGTAGCATCTATATCACATAACATAAATACTATAAATGTAATAAATAATATATCTAAATTATAAAATACTTTTTTTAAATTTTTAAACATCCAAAATAAATATCTATTTGATTCATCATAATAATTTTGTTGTAGCATGTGCATAGCTTTTTTTGATTTATATAAACCAAATATCAATAATATAAATAATGTAATACTAAAAAAGCCCATATTATTTTCCTCCTACTAAGAAATTCCACATAACATTTATTGTTTGATTTAATCTTTCTAAGTATGCATAATGTGTACAATTTTCATATTCTACTACACCTGCATCAGGTATAAGTTTTTCTAATTCATATGCTCTTTCAATTGGAACTGCATCATCTAATGTTCCCCATACAATTAATGTAGGACATTTTATGTTTTTTACGTTATCTGTTATATCCATATTTACATGTTCAACCATTATCTTACGCATTGTTTCACTTGCATTCTTATAATCTGTAGAACCAATATGTTTTTTAGCAAATCCTTCTAGTTTATTTATTCCAGGTACTTTCTTTAAACTTTTAAGTACTTTTAATTTTAATGATTCTTTTTGAATTTCTTTTTTAAATGGACTACCAAATAAAATTAATTTTTTAACATCATACTTACTTGCATATAATAAACTAATTTTACCACCAAATGAATGACCAACTAATATTGGATTAGTTATTTCTAATGAATCTAATAATTCTTTTACACATTCAACATAATCATTTAATGACCATACAAAAGTTGGCTCACTACTATCACCAAATCCTGGTAAATCAATTATTACTATATTAAATTCTTCATCAAATGGATCACCCACAGGTTTCATCATCTGAATATTTTGTCCCCATCCATGTAAATAGCATATTGTATCTGCATCTTTTTTACCATACATTATATAATTTACATCTACATCTTTTATCCTTTTTTGCATTTATATCACCATAGAATAATTATAACATAAAATAATATAAATTGTTTATATTTACACATAAAAAGCAAAAAAACAGATAATTTTTTTGCTTTATTATATTTTATTGTTTATTTCTTAATTCCTTAGGTATTAAGTAATTTAAAAACTTATACTTACTTGTTATTTTTGCTAGAATTTTATCTCTTAATATTATAAGCTTATCTATAATTTTTGGGCGAACAACAATCATAAGTAATCCACCTAATATTACAAATACTAATACTTGTACCATATAATCTTGATTATTCTTTAAAAGAATAAAACTTACTATACCACTTATAACAAACCAAATAGCTGTATAATTAAGTGATACTAATTCTATTAATACAAGTGAAATTATAACACCAATCCATATCCAATCCATAACAATCACCCATTGATATTATTATACTATTTATTAAATTATTCTTCAATAATTAATTATTTTTTTTTAGAAACATTTAAAAGTGATGCTTTATTAATTATTTTAGAACCAAATTGTATTTTTAAATCATCTACTACTTTATCTAGTTTTTCATTATTTATATGTTTGTCACTATTTTCAAAAAAAGAAATTTGATAATTAACTACATTAGTTAAACCATTTAAACTTACACCTATTAATCTTATTGGTTCTTCATCCCATAATTCCTTAGCTAATGATTTAGCAACATCATATATATCACTAGTTAAATTTGTAGCATTAACTAATTTTCTTTGATGTGACCTTGTATTAAATTCTTTATCTCTTAAAGTAACACTAACTACTTTAGCATACTTTTCATCTTTTCTTAAATGAGTACATACATTATCAACAAGTATATATAATTTACTCAATATATCATCAAAATTAGTTAAATTATATTCATATGTAGTTGAAATACTTATTCCTTTTCTTTCAGGAGGAACAAGTACTAATTCACTATCATCTATTCCATTAGCTTTATCTATTAAATAACTAGCCTGATTTTTAAAATATTTATATAAAAAATTTACATCTGCATGCGCTAAATCAGAAACTGTATTAATATTTAATTCCTTTAATTTGGCAGTAGTCTTTTTACCTACGCCATATAAATCTCCAACATCTAAAGGAAACATTTTTTCCTCTATTTCATAATCAAATAATGTATGAACCCTATTAGGTTTCTTAAAATCAGATGCCATTTTAGCACATAATTTATTATTAGCAATACCTATATTAACAGTAAATTTTAAAGTTTTATATATTTTATTTTTTAAGTGATATGCAAATTTAATTGGATCACCATATAAATTTTTTACTTTAGTATAATCTAGAAAACACTCATCAACTGATAATATTTGAATATCTGGTGAATAAGAACGAATTAATTCAAACATTTTACGTGACATAAATGAATACCATTTAAAATCTGGTGAATATATTTTTAAATTATTGCATTTTCTTCTAGCACTAGCTAATGTTTCTGCAGTTTTTACTCCTTTTTTCTTAGCTACTGGAGATTTAGCAAGTACTATACCATGTCTTTTCGATTCATCTCCACCTATTACAGCTTCTATTTTTCTTATGTCCACCTTATATCCATCATATAATAACTTAACTGCACTCCATGATAAAAAAGCATTATTAACATCTATATGCATAATTATTCGTTTCATATAACACCTTCTAGTGATATATTAGCATACATTTGTTTGTATGTAAATAAAAAACTTATGAATTTTTTAATTGCTTTTTCATAAGTACTTTTATTAATTTAGATATATGTCTTCTTTTATATCTATCATATATATATTTAGCTTCCATTCTACAAGTATTATCTTTAGAATTTCTTAATATATATCTAGCATTATCATATGCTTTCTTTTTATCTATATCATATTCAAATGAATATCTTGAAGAATATATTTTTACATATTCATCATTATGATCCATTAAACTTAATATACATTTTTTAAATATATTTTTATCACAATGTTCTTTTATATATTTTTCTAATTCAGTAGATAATATTTCTCCTTTTTTTATGTCTTCTATTATCTTAATAAATTTAGTATTAAATCCATCCATGCTATCACCATATTTATTATACCAAAAAATAGAGTTATTTGATAACTCTATTTATTCTTTTATTTATAAAATCAGTAAGTAAATTATGCATTATTACATATATAAAACATAAAATTATTAAAAATAATATATGTAATGGATCTGGTAAGAATAATTCAAATAAATCATGCATAGTTGATACACAAATTCCAAATAATAATATTAGAAACCCAAATAATATTATTCTTGAATAATTAAATGGTGTACATATTTTATATAGTAATACAAATCCTATGATTGCTACTGTAATTACACACATAGTAGAAGTATATTGACTATCTATATTAAATACTTTAGATAATATTAATATAAATATAATATTTATAACTACTGTAAGTGCTGTAGGTAATGACTTAGTAATTATATTATTAACAAACTTACCTTTTACTCTTTCATAATTTGGTTCAAGAGCTAAAACAAAAGATGGTATACCAATTGTAATAGCATTTATTAAAGTTAATTGTATAGGTATAAATGGATAATCCTTATTAATAAATAAGAATAAAAGTGCTAATACAAATGCATATATAGTTTTAGTTAAAAATAATGAAGCAGACCTTTCTAAATTATTAATAGACCTTCTACCCTCACCTATAATATCAGGAATTGATTTAAAATCTGAATCAAGCAATACTATTTCTGATACATTACGTGCTGCATCAGAACCACTAGCCATTGCTATAGAACAATCAGCTTCCTTAAGTGCTAAAACATCATTTACTCCATCACCTGTCATAGCAACTTTATGACCCAATCTTTTAAGCGCTAAAACTAATTCTTTTTTTTCATCTGGTGTAACTCTAGCAAAAATATTATATTCTTCAACTATATCATCTATTCTCATAGTATTTGAACTCATATCAATAGCTTTAATATTTGTTATACCAACCTTATTAGCAATCATACATACCGTATTTTTATTATCACCAGATATAATTTTTATATCTACATCTTGATTATTAATATAATTTAATGTATCTATAGCATTATTTCTTATCTCATCATTTATTAAAATAAGTGCTAAAGGATAAAATTTACCTTTTACACTATTATTAACTATTTTATTTTTATTAGCGCCTAATAATAATACTCTATATTTATTAGTATATTCATCTATATTAGGTATTTCACCTCTATAATCAACAAATTCTAAAGCACCTATTATATAAGTATTATCTTCAAATTCATATACAGAATATTTTTTATCTGATGAAAAAGGTATTCTATTAACAAAGTTATATGTATCATCTTTACTAAAATAATTAATTAATGCTGCACTTGTACTATTAGAATCAATACTATTATAGTTAATATTTTTCATAATTAAATCTATATCAAAACTATTATTTAATATAACGACTTCTTCTACTTTCATATTTCCTGTAGTTAAAGTACCTGTCTTATCTAAACATATAGTATCTACTCTAGCTAAATTTTCTATACAAAATAATTGTTGAACTAAAACATTCTTTTTAGCTAATCTAATACTTGCTATAGCAAGAACAGTACTAGTAAGTAATACTAATCCTTCAGGTATAGTACCAATTAAAGCAGCAACAGTACTTGTAATAGCCTCATTAGGTGTTTGTACACTAACTTGTCTTAAATAAAAAATTATACCTAAAGGTATTATAACTATAGAAATAATTTTAATAATTCTATTTAATGTAGTCATAATTTCAGATTGTACTTTTTTTAAATATTTAGCTTCTTTACTAATTTTATTTATATAACAATCACTAGACACAGCTTCAGTTTTTACATATGCACAACCACTAACTACAATACTTCCTGATAATACTTTATCTCCTACTTTTTTTAATATATGATCAGATTCACCTGTAAGTAATGATTCATCTACTTCTATTGTACCTTCTATAATAGTACCATCAACTACTATTTGATTACCTAATTTATATTTTAATAAATCATCTAATACTATTTCATCTATAGAAATATATTCTTCATTATCTTCTCTTATAGAACATACTTTTCTACTATTTAATAGAGATAATTTATCCACAATACGTTTAGATCTTATTTCTTGAATCATACTAATAATAGTATTAAAAAAAGCTACACCTAAAAAAGTAAGATTCTTAATATTACCTGTAAGTAATATTAGTAATCCTAATATAAGATTTATTATATTAAATAAAGTAAATATATTAGATAGTATAATTTGTTTATAATTTTTAGTACTTACAGAACTATCTATATTTATTTTTCCTTCACTTTTACGTATATTTATTTCTTCCCTTGTTAAACCCTTCATCTATACAACCTCTATTTAATAGTATAACAAAAAATATAGTAAAAAAAAAGAACTAGTTTTTCTCTAATTCCTTATCAATCATATCCTCTATTATCTTATATTTTTCAAGTAAATCCCTATCTATTTTATTAGATAGAACACTATATTTTTTTCCTTTTTTACTATACATTATTTTACTTAATTTTTCTAATGTATTTTGTAAATATACAACATAATCATTTATTAACTTCATATTATCACTATAACAATTATACTGGTTGAATAACCAATAGTCAAGAGACTACTTAGATTGTTATTATTAAATTATAAGGGATGTAGATGATATATGGTTAAAGTACAAGTAGAAAATGGATGTTACTTATTCAAACTTGATGATATATTAGATGATAATAATTTAAGTAAGAATAAAGTTATGAGAGATACAAATACAGATTTTAAAGTTTTGCAAAGAATTGTTAATGGTGATTTAAGTAAAATAGATGTAACAGTATTTGCTAGACTATGTGATTATTTTAATTGTAAATTAACTGATATAGTAGAATACATTCCTAATAATAATTAATGTATATAATATTAATATTTGGTTATCCTATTTATAGGAGGTATTAATATGGAAGATATTCAAAAAATAGCATTAGTATTTTCTATTATAGGTGCTGTTGTATGGGGTATAATAGGAATATTTGATGTAAATGTAGTTGAACTAATAACTGGTGGGTTTAATATGATAAGTAGAATAGTATATATATTAGTAGGACTATGTGGAATACTTAATATAGGACTATTATTCTATCATTTAAAACTAGAACACTAGTTTTTTTCTTGCCTTTTTTTTATATAAAGTATATTATATTTAACAAAAGGGTTGTGGTTATATGACTTTTATAGATAAGATAATTAAAGTTGATACAAATATTAAACATAAAATAATAACTAGAAAATATCGTGAGGTAATTAATATATTTGGTAAAAATAATAATGCACCTGAATTATTAGAAAGTATTTCTAGTTATAATTATTATCAATACACTGATTTTTCTTTTGCACTTACATGTGGGAGTGCCGAAGAATTATATGATAAATATGTTGATAATATTGCTGAATTTATTTATGATTTAAAGAAAAATCCTAGTGTTGATGAAATAATGTATATATATTGTTATTTATTATTTAATGGATATTTATCATTAAATAATAAATTTAGATTTATATTTCCTGAGTTAGAATTATCTACAAGAATGGGATTATCTGCAATATGGGGTCAAGGAGTATGTAGAAATGTATCTGACTTACTTTGTAAAATACTAGATGTATACTGTATTGAAAACTATAGAGTTGTAACAGATAGAGGTACATATAATTCTGAAGATTTTGATGTAATAAAAGAATATATAAATACAATGTTTAATAGTGAAGATGATAAACTATTTAATCAACAATTAAATAATTATATAGAAGAACATGATATTGAAACAATGAATCATTGTGAAATACTTACAAAAGATGATAAATGGAGATTATTAGATCCAAGTAATGCTATTACATACAAAATTATTAAACATAATAATGGGTATAATGTATCACATTATATAAAATATCATTCATTATATACTTATGGTGTATGTAATATGAAAAGAACTATAGAATTATATAATTACTTTAAAGATAAATATTTACTAGCCGATAATTCTAAAGAAAATAAATTAATTCAAAAAGAATGTTTTAATATATGTGAAAAGAGTAAACAAAAAATTAAAAAATTTCATATGGATAATTATGATTATATAAAACAACTAAGTGGTGCTATACCAAAAGAAAATAGTAACTAATTGTTACTATTTTTTATTAATCTTCTTTGATTATCTTCCCTATACATATAAAATTTTTTATTTTTTTGTATCTTTTGCATTTCTTTTATCACTATATTTGTTTTATCAGATGATTGTTCAACACACTTAAATAATCTATCTCCTATTTCAAAATCTCCATCCATATAATATTCTTTAGCATACAATAAATATATTAAACAAGTTTGTTCTTTAGTTAAATTACATTTAACACAAGCATCAACAATACTTGTACCATTTGAAACTAAATTAGCTATTTCATCTATATTATTAATATTATAATAGTTAAAAGGTTCATTACTATCTACAGATATATCTTCAGGTACTTCTTCTACTATATTGTCTTCAGTATAAGATATAGTATTATCTTCAAAAATTATTTCTTCATGATTATAATATTTTTTAGTATATTTTAATACATCTTCTAATAAACTTATTATAGGACATTCATATCCTAAAGTAATACCATTATTTATTATATCTAAATATGTAGTAGCTTTATCCATTTGTTTATGTGATATTGCTCTATAAAATTGTTTTACATAATATTCTGTATAAAATATATAATTATTATTTTCTAAACCATTACATATTTGTCTTAATAATGTATACTTTGTATCTTCATTTAAATAATCCAATTTTAAAACATCTAATACTATTGATGAATATTTAGAGTGTCCAATATATTTTAAATATTTATCAATTATATTTGTAATAGAAAATAAATCATTACTATTATTATTTATATTTTTTACTACATCAGAAATTGTTATTTTATTATTTATATTATCTATTAATTTGTTTATATCTTCAAGTAACATAAATAGTGAACTATCTTCTCTTAAAATGAAATTATCATTATTGAATGCTAAACACATATTATAAGCTTTTTTAAAGTCATTACATTTTAATACTTCTAATATATGATTAGAGTCATTATCAATTACTTCTGGAACTTTACTACTTTTTTTAATTTCGTTATATTGATTACAAATATATAATAAGCATTCTTCTAAAGTATTTAAACCAGTTCTCTCTTCTACTCTATTTAATATTTCAATTACTTCATCATATTTCTTTTCATCAACAAGCTTACATATTTTATTTGAACGATTCTTAACTTTTTTACATCTCTTATTTAATAGTTCAAATATTATTTTATCTTGTACTGTTCTATCTATTAAATATATATTAAATATATATAATGCTTTTCTATCTTTTTTAGATAACATATTACTTATAATTCCATTATATACTTGGGTTTTTAAGTCTTGTTTTTTATATTTGTAATCATCAAATGTTAGATTTTTAATAATTTCTTTAAATCTACTTGTAGTATAAATATCATTTACTAAATATAATATAACTTTATTTAAAGAAGAATTATCTTTATTATATATTTTTTCACATAATTCAAAAACCTTTGACAATTCATTTGTCATTATAGAATCATATAATTCTTTATATATACAGTTTATATCTTCTATTTGATAAAATCCTCTAGAAACTCTTGTTATTATTCCAGCATCTACATACTGTTTTATCTTTTTAGAATCTAAACCTATTTCTTTTAATCTTTTAGTAGTTAATTCTTCTCCATTAGTAACTATTTTGTTTATTTCATCTATTTTCTCTTGTTGAATCATATACCCTCCATATTATTTATTATATTCAAATTCTATTCTAGATTTTTCTATTTTAGTAGCTCTATAACTTTTTAAATCTAATTCATTATCTGTAAATAATAAATTAAATGCACTTTCATAAATAATAAATCCACCTAATACATCTATTATATCAGGTATAAACTTACCAATTGGTAATATATTAGCAACAAATATAGTAAGTACACCTGCTATAAAATAATATATATTTACTCTATGTAATTTTTGTATTTCAATAGCTAAAAATTTATTTTCAATACCATAATGACTTCTAATAGCAGTAACAATTTTATCTTTTATTTCATCATTTAATTCTTCTTCAGTATATACTTTTATTAACATCTTATTTTTCATTGTTCTACTACATCTATTTTCAATATAGCAAGCTAATTCATCAGAAATATCTTCATCATCAAACTTATTAAATAAATCATTTATATCATCTACTTTTACATTTACTATTTCTATTTTATCCATATCTATACACCTATTTTATTATAACAAACAAAAATATTAGTTGACAAGAGATTTATTTTATATTAAAATGGATATGTATTATTGATTTGGGTCCATAGCCAAGTGGTAAGGCATGGGACTGCAACTCCCTGATCGTTGGTTCAAATCCGACTGGGCCCTCCAATTAATAAATAAAACGAACTATTAATTAGTTCGTTTTTTTATTCTTATTAAATCAAATACAATTAATTGTATACACATTATAAAGAATGCACATAACAAATATACTTTTTTATTTAATAATGGAGCATTTACTTCTCTTCCTATATTTACTTGTAAATCACTATTTAATTTTTTATTATTTAAATATAATTCTCCCATAGGAAAATAATCATAATATAAAGATTTTAACGCCATTAATTTAACATTTGAATCTTCTATATCTGTAGTTATAACAAATGTATATGTTTTATTATGAGTATTTATAGGTTTATCAAAAGTATATACTAAGTATTCCTTATTTTTTATATTATTCATGTTTTTAGCAAATTTTTTTACAATTTTATTATTTTCATCATATAAACTTAAATATATTTTTCCATTTAATGACTCATTTGAATTATACTTAATTTTTATATAATTAAAACTTCTATTAGTTTTAAATGTTTGTTTATATTCAGTATCTTTATTTAAATCATACATTGCATCCCCAACAGATGTTCCTTCATATACAACCATGTCACTATTTGCTGCAGTAGTAAAATAATTTTTCTCAACTCTACAGTAATTATTATAACTTTCTATAAAACTATACATTGTTAATAAAACAATAAATATATATAAATATTTTTTTACTTTAAAAATATCTTTATTATCTATTTTAAGATTTATATTAGATAATTTATTTAAATTTAAACTTCCTAATAAGGTTAATAATGGTAAGAAACAAAATGAATATCGTAAATATACTTCCCATAATGAATAAAATAATAAAGAAATAAAAATAAATAATATTATAAAATTATATTCTTTTTTCTTTTTATTTATTTCAATTATTAAACTTATACTTATCATAATAAATAATACTACTCTATTTAGTTGTAAAAGATATCCTAAATATATTTTACTATTACCATTTATATAATCATATAAACTAATATACTTAGTAGTCGAATAATAATATGATGAATATGCTCCATCACCATATGCCCAATTTATTTTTAATTTTTCACTTTGTAAACTTAAATTCCCTAAAAATCCATTATCTTTTAATCTATGTAATATTTCTTTTTTATTATACTCTTTTTTATTATTATAACCATATTTTAAATTAGTTGCTTCATAATCTTTACTATTATAACGTCCATGATGTTCATAATTTAATCCCATCATTATCCAATGAGTAGCTGGAAATTTTATATTATTATCATATTTAATATTATTATCTTTTTCTAATAAACCAAATATGCCATACCCTATTACAATACCTAAAAAAATAAAAATAGAATATTTTAGTAAATCTTTAATTTTCCATTTAAAAATCATTATAATAATGAATGCCAATAAAATAAATATTATTACTGCCCTAATCTTATAACCTATATAACATAATAATCCTACTAGTATAAGCAAAATAATATTTTTTAAATTTAACTTACTATCTTTAATACATAATAATATATATACTACAATACTCATTATAGGCATTATAAATATATCACTATAATAAAATGAAACTAATAAATAAAATAATGGATTAAATATTAAATAAATAAGTAATGTTAACGCTAAAGATTTATTACTTACTTTTTTAATACATAAATATGCAAAAAATATAGATATACTTATAGACAATGAAGAAATTAAACAAGTAAAAATATTTCTATCTATGTGTAATAAATCAGCTAACTTAAATACATATTTAAGAGTAAATAGTATACCAACCTGATTAGAATAAATACTATAATAATCAGTATTAACTACACTATTTGTATCAACTAAGCTTTTAGCATCTATTATTATTGTATTTAAATCTCTATTAGGTAATACACAAAAATAATATGAAAATAAAAATAATAAACAAAATCCTATTATAGATAAAAAAACTGCTATTAAATTTCCTTCATTCTTTTGTTTACTTAATATAAATTTATTTAATTTAAATAAAAATACTAAATAAGTAATAGATAATAACAATACAAATAAAGGCTTTATCTGTTGTCCATTACCTAACTTTTCTATAAATATTGAATTACATGTTAAAATTATAAATATTATAAATAAAAACAATAATAAAAGCTTATAAACTTTTGAATAAATTTTTTCCATAATCATCACATAAATAATATATCATTTTTAAATATTTTTGTATATAATCTATATTTTTTTTTGACATGAAAAATAATAATGATAAAACTTTAACAAAAAAATAAATATATATTGCATATTTTTATAATTAATGCTATTATTAATACGAATTGACACGAACACTATTTTTTTCGTGTCTTTTATTTTGCTCAGTATTATTTATAGTAAGGAGTGAAATAATGGATAGTATATTAGTAGATCATGATGGATATAATCAATTTATAGAAATATTTAATTCTTTAGAAAATAAAATACAAGATATTAGTAATGATGGAACTGAAGCTTGTGATAATGATCCAGGAAATGGTTGGCATGATAATTTTTCATTTGAAGCAATTGTTGAAAATTCAAGGCAATTACAATATCAATTAAATCAAATGAAAAAAGATAAAACTAAACTAAGAATTATTGATGAGAAAAATGTTGATAAAGTTATACACATTAATGATGTTATAACAATTAAATTTATATATGATGATAATGATTATGATATTGATAATATAAAACTTACTGGTAAATATATACCTAATAATAATGAAACAACATTAAATAGTCCTTTAGGTAAAACTATATATAATAGAAAAATAAATGATAAATTAGAATATAAAGTAAATGATAAAATAATAAAAATCGAAATATTAGATATAAAAAAACAACTTTAAAAGTTGTTTTTAATTTGAACTAAATCCTGAAAAAGTTACTCCACCGACTAATCCTAGTATAGCAAATACTATTATTACTAACATAATTATACAAAAATATGATCTAGCAAAATTTTTTACATTTACATTACTAGCACCTAATGCATTAACTATTAAAAAAATAAATCCTATTATTGGTATAGAATATAGTATTTGATAACCTATATATCCCCAAGCAGATATAGGTTTATATTGTGGTGAAATACTTGGATAACCTTGATTATAATAATTATTATTCATACTTACCTCCTAATGATTAACTTGAGTAACTGCTTTGTTTTCTACTACTGATTTCTTGCTATTAACACTAGTGAAACTCATAGCAAGTATTGCCATTACAATCAAAGCAAATGGTATTGCTAGCATATACATATAACTTTTCATAGTACTACCTCCTATTATAATTTTAACATATATAACACTAACTATACAATTAAATTATAACTTTACACTATATTGTTAGCCATATTTAATTATTTATTGTATAATAATATATAGATGCATAAAAAGATATATTAAATATTTTATATTGAGGTGAAGTATGAAAAAAAAGAAAATAAAGAAAAAGAATAAAAAATCAATGTTTAGAAAATTTGTAACTATATTTTTTGCAATTTTCTTCGTATTTAGTATTATATACTTTTCACATGCAGTAGCACTTTACAAAAGTATAGAAACACTAATAAGAATATTAGGATGTATAACATTAGGAGTATTTTCTATACTACTATTTACATTACTTAATAAATTTAAAAAATTTCCTAAACCAACACTATTTATAATACTATCTATAATATCTTTAATATATTGTAGTGGAGTTACACTTGTAGGAAATAAAGTAAGTAATATATACAAGAAAATATCTACAATAAGTTCTAATAACTATGATAACTATTCAGCAAGTATAATTACTAGAAAAAATTTAAGTGCCGATGGTATAAAAGATATTAAAAACAGTAAAATTGGTATAATAAGTGATAAAGATGATTATGAAGGTTATACAATAGGAACTAAAATATTACAAGAAAATAGATTAAATAATACAGTTAGATATGATAGTTATTTTGAAATGATGAATGACTTATTAAAAAATAAAATAGATTTTGCTATAGTACCTACACACTATGAATCAATGTTATCAAGTGCTGAAGGATTTGAAGAAATTGGAAAAGAAACAAAAATAATTTATTCTAAAGAAGAGAAAAAAGAAAAAGAAATGACATCTAAGAAAGCTGTAAAAAGTTTAGATGAACCATTCACAATATTAATAATGGGGATTGATACAGTAAATGATGGTTTCTCAGCTGGATTTAATGGAGATGCATTATTACTAGTAACATTTAATCCAAAAACAACTAATGCTACTATATTAAGTATTCCACGTGATACTTATATGCCTATAGCATGTATGAACAATAGAAAAAATAAAATAACTAATGCAGGATGGCGTGGTGAATCTTGTATAATTAACTCATTAGAAAATTATTTTGGAATTGATATAGATTATCATATCAAAATTAACTTTAATGGTGTAGTTGAATTAGTAAATGCAGTTGGTGGAGTTGAAGTTGATGTTCCATATAGTTTCTGCGAACAAAATAGTAAACGTAAATTTGGTAAAAGTACAATATTTGTAAAAGCTGGTAAACAAAAATTAAATGGTGAAGAAGCATTAGCATTCGCAAGACATCGTAAAGTAACTCGATATATGTATAACTATTGTGGAAATGAATATACACAAAATGCAGGATATTGGAATGACTTTACAAGAGGACAAAACCAACAAGTAATTATTAAAGCACTTATGTCAAAATTAAAAGATATAGATAGTTATTCAAAAGTAGAAAGTATTTTAAATACAATTAGTAAAAATATTGAAACTGATATACCAACAAATAGTATTTTATCATTATATAATTTAGCAAAAGATAGTATGAAAAAGTCTGCAGATCCAAATGAAGGAATACAAATGCAAAAATTATATCTTTCTGGTGCAAGTGCTATGATATATGATTATAGTTATAAACATAATTCTGGTACAAAATTAATACTATATAATTATGTAGCATATGATTTATCTAAAAAAGCAGTTATTGATGCTATGGAAGAAAATCTTGGTAAAAAAGATGTAAATATTGTTAAATCATTTAGCTTTTCTATAAAAAATGAATATGTAGAAAAAGTAATTGGTAAAAATGTTGGTGGCAACGCAGATATTAAAAAAGTTAAAAACTTTATTGGTTCTAATGTAAGTTATGCTCAATCTTGGGCTAATGAAAATGGAGTAAGCTTAAGTATTAAATATGTAGAAGGATCTCAAGGACAAAAAGTAGGACAAATAATTGGACAAGATGTTCCAGAAAAAACAGATATTGATATGTTAGGTTCTAAAGCAATTACAATCACAGTTGTAGATTCAGTTGCTAACAATACCCCTACTCCTACGCCAGAACCAATTGTAGATAATAATACAGATAACAATAATAATGATAATAATAATAAAAATAGTAATTCAAATTCTAACAATATTACAGAACCTGAACCTACTAGTAATCAAGCAAGCAATCAAACAAGTAATTCAAATGAAACAAAACCTGAACCTACTAGTAATCAAACAAGTAATGCAACTAGTAATTCAAGTAATTCAAATGATAATACAACAAATTAAAAACAAGACATATAGTCTTGTTTTTTTATTTATTACATGAATTACTTAATATTAATGGTATCTTATATGTAGTTATCTTTCCATCTTTATTTGTAGCTTCAATCTTAATCATTAAATCATTATAATCATCACATAATGTACTAACATTTTTTACATTAATTTTAATTTTTTCTAAATATTCCTCCAATGTAATATCACTATCAGATTTATAACCACATTCCCCTATTTTCTTTTCAACATTTTTATCTACTTCATATAAATTACATTCTATACTTGTATATATATTGTCATCATTATTACCACAATATTCAACTTTAGAAATTGATAAATATGAATTGTTTGAATTATATGCCATATTACCATATATATTAAAGTTTTCACAATTGGCTTCTATATTCTTAAATTCAAACCCATTATCTTTCTTTTTATTATTAATACTTAATATAATTATTACTATTAAAATAATTATTAATACTATAAGTGGAATTATATAATAATACTTGCTATTACCTTTTTCTTTTATTTTTTCTTTTTTTATACTAGTTTTAACATCTAGTATTTCATTTATATCAACATCAAATTCTTCACATATTTGCTTTAAAATAGCAATATCAGGAATATTCTTTCCATTTTCCCATTTACTTACTGCTTGAAAAGTTACTCCAAATTTTTCTGCAAATTCTTTTTGAGTAAGCCTATTCTTTTTTCTTAATTCTAATATAAATTTACCTATCTTTGCTTGATCCATAAATCCACTTCCTAGTAAATATTTTATCATATTATAAAAAAAAAGTCTTGTATATAATACAAAACATTTGGCTGCCCCAGTTAGATTCGAACTAACGCATAATGGAGTCAGAGTCCACTGCCTTACCGCTTGGCCATGGGGCAATTACTACATATATATTTTAACATAAAATATATATGTAGTACTATTATTTACTTAATAATTTTATAATTTTTTTTGATTGAGTATTTAATGAATCTGAATAGTATGTAATATATCTTTCACTTTGAGCATCTTTTGTATCTACAACACTTCCATCTTCAAATATAACATTTCCTTTTGGTCTTAATTTTATATATTCATCAACATATTCTCTTTTTAATACTTTAGCTATCTCCATCATTCCTATATCTACAGGCATATGAAGAGCTTTATTTTTATCTTCTTTATCATTACTATGTGTATATGCATAATAAAAGTCTTCACAATTAATAGGTTCTAAAATACTTATTTCTACTTTATTACCATTTGATAAAGAATAACTATCCATATCTAAATTATCATTTTTTACATTAATTGCTACTGGTATAAAGTATGCATATTTACCTTTTTCTCTAGCATCAAATAATATTCTACTAGCTCCTGTACGTCCTTTATATATAACATTTTCTTCTACATAAGCACCTTCTGGAAAAATATTTACACCTACATTATTTGTAATTAATTCACTAGCATACTTTAAACACATATCAGAATATACTTTTCCACCATGTGCTTCTATTGGCATAGGATATAAATAATCATATACCATTTTTTGTCTTTCTACTTCTTTTTTATACATTAATCTAGCACTTACTAAACTAACACTTTCATTTGGTAATGCCATAGGTAAATAAAATATATCCATTAAACAATTATGATTAGCTATTACAATTGATGGAGCATCAATTGGATAATTATCTAAATTATTTACTACTATTCCTAATTCATCACGTAATCTCTTAAGTTGTTCTAATTTATTCATCTTTTGTTATCCTTTCATATACTAAATTTGCTATATAATTATGTCCATTATAATCTAAATGTATCCCATCTGATAAAGTAGTATTTTCTGGAATAATAGTATTATAATTTTTATTATTTTTAAAATATTTAATTATTTCTTTTCTCTTTTTCTCACTATTTTCATCAAATAAATATTCATTATAATCAAAATTAATTGGCATTATATAATATATTTTAGGCATTTTTTTATTAAAATATTTTACTGGGTCATCTTCAAATTCTAATTTTATTTGTTCTGTATACCATTTTAAATCATCAATAATTTTATCTTTTGATTTATCATATTTTAATTGTAAGTCATTTGTTCCTAATGAAATAATAACTACATCCACTGGAGCACAAGTTTTAAATGTAGACATAAAAGTATCCATACCATTCTTATACTTTTTTTCTACTTCTTCACTACCTGCTAATCTACCAGGTAAACCTTCTTGTAATATTTGATATTTTCTACCTAATTTTTTCTTTAAAATAACAGGCCATTGTTTACTTGTAGGAATTCTTTTATTTGTATCAAAATTATCTCCCCAAGTATTTGAATCGCCATATATTAATATCTTCATAACTATTACCTCCTATAAAAAGTATAACATAAAAAGGCAATCAAAATTGCCTTTTAAATTATAAATTTTCTCTATAATACTTATAATAGTTTCTTATAGTATTTTTTTATTTTTTTCTATTTCGTTTGATAATTCCTTTTTTACATCTATTATTTCTTTAGAAACTTCTGGATGCCCTAATGGTAATACAATTTGAATTATTTCTCCTGATTTTTTTATACCTAAAAACCAATCTTCACCTACTGCTGCTGTTTCATATAATTTATCATAATATGGTTCAAAGTTTGATTCTTCTACACCCATCAATGATGCATTAATAGCAAGTATTCTATTTACTTCACTATCTGAAGGATTCAATATATATCTTTTTCTTTCCAATGGATATGAATAATTACATTTTGCTTCAAAATCAAAATTATATTCTTCTTCTTTATGTAGTACTTGATTTTTAGAAAGTAATAGTGTAACCACATCATCTAAGTCTGCATGTGGAAATTCACTTACAAATTTACTATCACTAATAGTAATCAATCCATCTTTTTCTAATACTTCAGAATTAATTACAACATAATCAATGTTATCATTATTCTTTATAGCAGTATAAATTAATTGTTCTGCAATATTCTTATATACTTCATAATCTAATTTAATGTTTTTATTAACAACTATTTGAACTACATTTCCTCTTCTAATTAAAAATATACGTCCTACTGCTTCTTGTTCATTTTTTCTAATTATAATTACTGAACCAGTTTTTTTAAGCAATACTTCCTTATAAGTTTCCTCTCCACCGCTAGCTAAATCTATACAACTAGCTTCATTATCTAATCTACCTATTAATAATTTATCTTGTTCCCATCTATAGGCTGTTGAATATTTATAACCATCTAATCTAAATTTAATTCTTGGTAAATAGCTTTCTCTTTGTTTTAATGATTCTATATATATTTCTAAATATTTATCTATTAAAGTAACAGGTAATTTAAATAAAACATCCTCAGATATAATAAATCTATTTATATCACTTGATACTGCGTATCCATTAGATAAAACAATAATATCATCTATTTTTTTAAAGAACGAATTGAATGTATGATAATTTGTAACTATATTCTCTACTTTAGACACATTATTTATAATATTTTTTACTGTCTCAATAGTTAATTCTTTAAATATACCTGAATATATTAATAAATAATTTAATTCTTCCATTAAATCTTTACTTTGTAAATATGGAAATAATTTTTCTTCATCTACTGATAATAATATTTTTGCAAGATTCTTCTTATAATTTCTCTCATTACCTACAATAAAATTTAATTGATTAACATCTAATCTTTCTTTTTCATTGTCAAAGTCTTTCTTAGTTACAATATTATCATCTATGCTTGATAAAAAGTTTAATCTAATATTATTATATTTACGTAATATATATTTTCCTACTTTTTTATCAGATATTTTTAATATATCAAATACATCATTTAATTCTAATTCACCAACACGTATAAAATATTTTTCTAATCTTTCAAATTTTTCTTCATCTATTACTATACCAGTTTTAATAAATTTTTTATTATTTATTATTTCATTTCGCACATTACGAATCATAGTTAAAAAATATGTTTCATCAATATTTATTTTTTCAAACTCTTTATTTACAATAAATTCTCTTATATTATATAATTTATATTTATTAATTATTAATCTTTCTTTTTTTTCTGTTAAATCAAACTTAGTAGCTATTTCAAAAGCTATTTTTTTACTTTCATTACTTAAATATCTATTTCTATGTCTATTTAATATATTATTGCAAAATACACTTGTATCTGCCAAAGTAAGCTTAGTAGTTTGTACATATATTTCTTTAAAAATGTTTATTTCATTATCAACATAACTAAATAATTTTTGTTGATCTAAACTCATTTTTTGTAAATCTATACCTGGATAAATAAATTCACATATATTTTTCTTTAATTTTTCAATATCATTTTCATCATATGAATCAACAGCTAAATTTATTTTTCTAAATAGTGCTACTATATCTTTATATACAAATGAACTCTTTTCAGTTTTATATCTTAAATTAGCACATGCTTCTATAATAGTATGTAATATAGATAAATATAATTCTTGTTCTTGCAAACTTGCGCTTATTTCTTTCATACTTAATTCTTTAATTTTTTCTGCTATTTCAGCTGATACTTTAGCACCTAATTTTTTATTAAAAAATGGTAAATCCTTAAATTCACATTTTCCATTTAATGCATCTACTACTTTATTTACTTTTTCACCTTCATCAAAATATATAGAATACATTTTTAAATTTTCTGGTAAATATTCATATATAATAGCATTCTTTAATAAGTCAGGATTATTTTCAAAATCTTCCTTAGTTAAAGTTACTTTTTGGAATGTATCTTCCAATACTTTAGAATGAATAGGACAATTATAACTAACTAATTTTATAATATTAGGATTTTTTTTAATTAGTGGTTCCATTACTTCTCTAAAGTTTCTTAAATCTGGATTATTATATATGTCTTGTTCACATGGTACATAACCACTTGTTGTTGCTACTAACATATTCATAAAATTAATATATTCTTTCTTAAAATATTTTATTATACTAGGATACTCATTTAAGTAATCACTAAATAAATATGCATAATCTCTTAAATTTTTATATTTTTCAAAATCAGTTATTTCTATTTTCAATCCACTATTAATTGCTAAAGACATTTGTTCTTCATTTAATTCTTTTAAATATAAAACTATGTATGGATTAGCAGCTATCAATTCATTTAAAATATCATAATGACTTGTTTCAAGCATACTTACCATTTCTTCATTTAAATCTTCTTTTTTTATTTCTTTAATATAGCTTGGATTATTAAATAATACCATTAATAAATTACTTTCCATATTATCCTCCTGCGCTTAATAATTATACTATAATATTATTATATCAAAAAAATAAGTATAGACAAAAGTCTATACTTATTTACTTATTACTTTTTTTTGCCAAGATTTTTTTCCACATTCTGGACATTTCATATATCTAGATCTTCCAATATGTGGTGCTACATGCATTATAAAATATTTTGGAACATATTTATGATGACAATGTTTACATTCATAATAACCTGCTACTTGTTCAATTTTAAGCATAAAGGAACAAGCTACAACAAATGTAATTGTATCAATTAATATAATTACACAACGTGTTGTATCTGACATTTCTAATGTACATGCAACTATGCATAATGTCGTAAACATTATAGTTATAATTGTACCAATTACAACTTCTAAATGTAATAATTGTCTATCCTTTTCTTCATTTAATTTAGTCATTTGTAATAAGTTTTCTTCTAATTTTTTTTCATTATCTCTCATATCAACCACCTCACCACTAAATAGATCATTGATAGTTATATCTAATATTTTACAAAGTTCTGGCATAGTACCTGAATCTGGTAAACATATACCATTCTCCCATTTAGATACTGCTCTATCAGTTATTCCTAACATTTCAGCTAATTTACTTTGAGTAATATTTTTTTCTTTTCTTCTATTACTTATAAATTCTCCTATTTTAATTTGATCCATATAGTTTCCTTCCTTTCACACTTATAACTTTACTACTATTTGTATAAATTTAACACGAACTTGTGGTTGATATAAGAAAATACATAGTATTTTCTATGTATTTTTAATATCTTACATAATTAAATTCATAATTTTTTGTTACATTATAACTTTCAGTTCCACCTAATCCAGGTAAATATTCAAGTCTAATTTTTACAATTAATTCTCCATTTGGACTTAATGTTGAACCCCTTGTAGGTAAATTAACTGAATAATCAATATACTCAGTATCTATTATATCTGTATCTGATGTACCTGTAGATACAATATTATCTAGTTTACCTCTTAAAGTACCAGTATTAGCTATTTTAAAAGTAAATTCATAAAAGTCTCCAGGGGAATTTAATGTAACATTATAACTAATTTTATTAGGATTTTCTGGGTCTATTCTAACATAATTAGTATCATTATTTGTAAAAGAGCCCTCTTTAACACTTATATTTTTACACTCTATATTCCATCTTACTGATGAAACATTAACATTAGCATCAATAGATAATGTAGCCATTAATTTAGAATAACCAAATCCCATACCTATTATTAAAACTACTACTATAAAACTAATATAATATCTATATTTTTTCTTCATTGTACACCTACTTAATATTATCAACTAATAATTGTTTATCTTTGATGATATAAGTAATTTCAATATTACCCTCTTTTTTTCCATTATCTTTATTTATTGCATCTTTTATTAATTTTATTTTACCTTCACCATTTAAATACTTATTAATATTAGAAGTATCATATTTATCTTTATTATTTATATTATTCTTTTCATAATAATTTAAAACATCATATGGATTAGTTACTATATATCTATCATATTTAACAATAAATTTTTTATTATTAATCTTTTTAATTTTATTAATTGAATATTTATATAATACTTTAGTAGATATTTCTTTTTTTGTTAAATTAGTATTATATTCAAATTTATCTATATTATAGCTAATTCCTTTATCTGCCATTCTTTTTGATATACCTATTTTCTTTATATCATCTATAGTATATTTTTTAGAAAAAAGATTATTTATTGTATTAATTATATCTTCATCACTATATTCTTTTTTATCTTTTTCGTTATATAAATATTCAATAGCAAAGCAAATATATTTACCTTCATCATCATATTCATATATTTCATCAATATAATTAATTATTTCATCATTCATTTCATTTAATTTAACTTTTTCTAAATTAGTTATTTTGTTTTTTGGTATTAATACTATTAGAAGCATTAAAAATAGTATACAAATTGAACTAATTATAATAATATTTTTCTTTTTCATAAATCACCATTATCATTAATTTAGCTTATATTTCTAAATAAATTATATCATTAATACACTCTTTATAAAAGAAAAAATTTATAAAATTATTTAATTTTATAAATTTTAAAACTATTATCATCTGTAACTTTATATGTAATTTTAACAGTCTTTTTCTTCTTTGTATATTTTTTCAAAATAAAATCATTTTCATTTAGGAACGTTTTTATTTTACTAACATTACCTGTTTGTAAATATTCTCTTAAATTATTAATATCTATTTCATTTTCTTGTTTTTTTACTTTAGTATTATATTCTATAACATAATTTAATAAATCTAATGGATTATCTATTACATATTTAGAATATTTTACTTTATATTTCTTTTTATTATAAATAGATATTTTTTCTCTTTTATAATATACTACAGGTTTCTTTTCTAAATCTCTTAAATCAGTTTTACTTCTATATAAAGAATATGTATCATTCTCTATATTATATACAATATTTTTTTCTAGCATTGCAGGATTAATACCAAAATTTTTAATATCATCCTTACTTACCTTTTTATTAAAAGTATCATTAATAAAATTTGATATTTCTTCAGTTTTTAAACTATTTTGCCCTTTTTCATAAGTAAAATAATCTAATGTATAAATTATATACTTATCAATATCTTTACTTTTTGAATTTTCTATATCTTCTAAATAATTAATATATGGTGTTGTATCATTAATTATTTTATCTTTTTCTATTTTAGATACATTTCTAGATATTAAAAAGTAAATTAGTGTAGCCACTAGGAATATTAAAATTAATATTCCTAGTATAACTACATTTAAATGTTCTTTTAAATATTCACTATTTATATATTTTTTTATCTTTTCCAACTCAAAACCTCCTACTTGATAAATTCAGGTATTTCATAATTATAACCTGTTTCTTCATCAGTCTTAGTAACTATTTCGTAGTTAAGATCTGTTGCAGAAATAATATCTCCTTGTGCTCTTGGTGATGTAGAACCTGTAACGTATCCATCAAAGAATTCAATAGAACCATTACCTTTTCTTATACCAATACCAGTAGTAGTTCCTATAGCTTCTACATATGGATTAGTAGTAGATACATCTGCTGCATCTGTTCCTCTACCATCATATATACCAAGTGTTAATGTACC
This sequence comes from uncultured Erysipelotrichaceae bacterium, assembly GCA_902795975.1. The sequence continues at coordinate 37,026 of CADBNE010000022.1, read as the reverse complement.
TTTAGTAATATATGCTCCATAAGCTTCTATACCAGAAGATTTTAATTTACCAGTTTCTACTGTTAATTTACCACCTTCTATATATGCACCATAAGATTTTTCTATAGAATCATGTACTGTAACAGTAACATTATCTAATATTGGATTACCATCTAATACATATACACCACCACTATTAGTAGATTCATAACTTTCAATAGAACCACCTGTCATTCTCATAGAACCAGATGTACTATAAATACCATATCCATCTAATGAATTAAATACTTTTATTTTAGCACTAACTACATTAGTTGTATTAGTACTACTATTGTTAATAGCATGTGCTGTAGTACCTCCAGATACTGTATATTCATCATTTGTAGAATTTACTATTCCACTATTGTTTAATATACTTAAATCTTTATTTATTGAATTTGTATGAGTTAATGTATATTTAGTATTTGTACTTGTTAATGTACCTGTATTATTTATAGTAATTATATCCATTTTTGGATTAATAGTTTTTGTTCTATTAGTATGTGTTATAATTGAATCTTTTATATTTAATAATCCATTATTATCAATAGCTATTTCTTCATCATTAGAAGTACTATTAAATACAATATTTAAAGTATCTAATGTAGTATCACCTGAATTACTAATTGTCTTAGTAATAGTTCCACCATTAATTACTAATTTAGCATTTGTTTTAGCATTATTTAATTGACCATTTATATTTGTATTTGTCATTGTAGTTTTTTCAGTTGAATATTTATAGAATGCTGTTAATTGAGATGATAATGTACAATTTGTAATTATCTCTGGACTTGATGCATTACTATATATTCCGTATAAATCACCTGTTACACTGGAATTAGTTAATGTCATTTTACCATTATTCTCTATACCTATTTTATTAACTTCAATACTAATACCATCAAATGTCATTTCTCCTGCAATGTTATTTCTAAATGCATAATTACCTGTTACTTCAATATTACTAATATTTAATATATTATTATTATCTATTATAGGTGTTTCTGCTTTTGAAATTAATTTAGAACTACTATTACCATTATTAACAATAGTTAAACCACCATCATTTACTATTGATTTATAAGTTTTTAATGTGTATCCATTTAAATCAAGTGTAATATTTAAATCATCAAATATTGTTGTATCATATGTAATAACAGTATCATCTCTTAATTCAAATTCATCACCATTTCTAGCTTCATTAAGTGCTAATTGAAGATTTTTATAACTTCTATCAAGTGTCTTATTATAAATAGTTTCTCTTAATGGAATTAAATATATTACATTAGAATAATCTTGCATATATATATCTTCTGAATCATATGCATACATATATTTATTAATTAATCTATCATTTCCAATATATCCTGTTCCACCGCCACCTGGGCCTTTATAACCACCTGAACCACCATAGTAGCCGCCTCCGCCGCCACTATAATAATTAACAGAATTATTAAATTTATTAGAACCAAGTCCAAAAGTTGCATATATTTGACCATAAGCTGATACTGAAGTACCACTTACTGGACACGCCTTTGATTTACCTGGGCCTTCGCTAGTAGCACCTGAACCATAAGTTCCACATTTACCATTTGTTGGGAAAGAATCATGAGCATTTAATCCACCAGCATGTCCACCATCTCCTGAATAATCAGGATATAACTCTCCAGTGATTGCTCCTCCTCCACCTCCTGCAACAATGAGAAGGTTTCCTTCATTTCCAACTAAATATCTTAATGTTCCAGATGAAGTAGCAATATGTGTTGCTCCTCCTCCACCTGCATAGCTATTGTTGTAAGTTTGGTCACTTGAATGTGTTGCATATCCTGCAGCATATCCTCCACCATTATATCCATAAGTAGAGCTATATGTTACTTTTCTACAACTATAATTTGTACATCCATCAGGTATAGTAGCACTAACGCTTTGTCCTTGACCACCTACACCTATATATAATTTTTCATTTTTATTTAAATTAATTTCTCCAACTGAATATGCTCCATATCCACCTTCATTAGAATTTTCTCCAAATGATGCATTACCACCTTGTGCTCCCCATACTTCTAATTTATATTTACCAGAACACTTAACATTTAGTGTTTGCATACCTCCTGTATAATCAAATGAATATACATGATTTAATAAACTATTGCATCCTGCTTCTGAATATATAAATTTAGCATATAAAGTCATTGAATTTGTTACAACTGTATTTTCTGTAACTTTTTGACTAAATTCTGGATCTATATACCATCCTTTAAATATATAATGATTATCATCTACACTAGGTGTTTCTAAACTTCCTAATGTATCTCCTCTTGAATAAGAAACAGTATTATTTTGTAATGTACCTATACTAGTTATAAGTTTTACATCTATTTCTTTAGCATTTGCTTTCTTACCAACGTAAGTAATTTTAGCATATCCATCGCCTAAATTACCTGTAATAGTACTATTTCCATCATGTGACGGCATTTGACTATTACCACCTATTAATTTTGTATCTGTTAAATAATAATCTTCTGTAACTAAATATCCACTTGGTTTACTAGAAGTTGCTGTTACTGCGTAACTAGAACCTCCTCCTCCGCCTTGTTGAAGCATTGAAGAAGCTCCACCACCATACCAGCCGCCGCCTCCGGAACCTCCGATATAGCTTCCTCCTTGTCCAAATGAACCATATGCACTTCCTGCTGCAGTTTGAGAACCTCCCTTACCTGCATCAGTCCAATATCCGTTCCATCCGCTACCATTTGAACCAGTTTCTCCTCCTGCTGCACCTCCTGGTGCTGCTGAGCCATTTCCACCGCCGCCTCCAGCGACAATAATTCTTGAATATAGACTATCATTTAATCTTATATCGGTAGCACCTCCACCGAGTTCATACATTCCTTTAGATGAACTATAAGGACCAGTACCACCACCATTAAATCCTCCATTATAAGCAGATGTTCCTACATATACTTTTAAATTTTCACCCATTTTTAAATTAATATAACCAGATGCATAACCACCTTTTCCAGAGCCTTGTGCTCCCCATACTTCTAATTTATATGTACCTGAACATATAGAAGTAAATTCTTGTTCTGACTTAGTTGGTAAATAATGATATTCTTTATTAATTAATTGTTCGCAATCTACATTTTCATATATTAAATCATCTGGGTCAATACTAACTACATTTTCCAAGAAAGTTACTTTAGCATATCCATTTCCTTTTTTAGCACTATTAGCTATTGGATTATCACTTACTGATTCCGTATTTCTATTTCTATTCTTTTGTAAGTATACTTGCATTCCATCAGTAGTTTCATATACTTCATATCCTTCTCGAATTACATCAAAACTTTCTGGATTACCTTTTATATATCCTTTAAGTTTACCTGAATAATATTGTAATTCTCCTGATGTTTTATATACACTATATAATCCACCTTCTATATATGGATTTGTAATAGACACTTCATTATTTTCATCACCTATTACTACTAAAGAATCATTATATCCTTGATAAATACCATATACTTCTCCTACAATATTACCACTATTAACTTTAACTACTTTTCTATTATTATATTTATCTCCTACATAAATACCAATATTTTTAGAATATATATTTGTATTATTTAATTCTACTTCTGCATCATAATAATCTAATGATATACCTTTACCTTTATTATTACTTTCAATATTTATATCTACATTATTTAAAATAATTTTATTCTTATTTGCTACTATACCAATATTTCTAGAATTTATTTCAGTATCATCAATTGTTAAATCTGTTTCTGTATAAATTCCTGAACCATTTGGTGTATTTACTATAGTATTTTCACTTATTGCACAAGCAGTTTCTCTACCACACATAATTGCATAATCATTACTATCTTGTCCACTCTTATTAAATGTTGTATTTTTAATATCTACATCACTAATTGTTGAATATAATCCAAAAGATATACTATTTATAGTAGAATTATATATTTTAATATTATTACGCTTAGTTACTTGTTTAGATGATGAATCATCTATTGCTCTACCATTATAAGTATTAATTGTACAACCATTAATAGTTACATTTTGTTTTCCTTGATTATTTAAATATATTACAGAACTATTACCATTTATCTCTGAATTAAATATATTTAATTCTGATTCTTCTCCACCCAAATATATAGTATAATTTCCCATAACTTTAAGTTTAGAATCAGAAATATTTATTGTTCCCTTATATGTATTATATATACCATAAGTATAACCTTCTACTGAAGCATTATTTCTAAGAGTTATAGTTGTATTTGCAACATTATTTCTAATAGCACTTGCATTTGAACCACCTTTATTAATTAAAGAAACATAATCTACTGTAATATTTTTATTATTAGCAATTAATTCAGTAGTTTTATTTAATAAAGTACCATTCTTACCTTCACTTAAATCTGTAATATGAAGATTTGTATTATTAGTAATTAATTTATTTAAAGTAACTGTTTTATTATTTAAATCTAATGTAATATTTTTTCCAGCTGGGAAAGTAACTGGTTCTTGAACATTTCCATTACCTATAACTTTAATCGTACCTTCAGCATTAACTGCTTCTATAGCTTCTGCAAATGTATCATATTTAACACCATCTACTTCTAAGAAACCATCATTTTCAGATAGATAATTTGTAATCCAAATATTGCTTTCTACATTGTATGCTGTCATATGTGCATTAGAAAGTCTTGAATGTCCTATATATCCAGAACCTCCTCCTCCACCAGACATATCTGTTGTTGGATATTGTCCTGTATTAGTATTAGTTCCACCAGCGCCGCCGCCATACCAGCCGCCGCCTCCAGCTCCACCATACAATCTATCTGTATTTCCTCTTGTAGTACTACCACCTTGTCCAAATGAACCTTTTCCTCGTGTTGAATCTGATGAATAATATCCTGCTGATGTTTGAGTACCACCTGTTCCATATGCTCCGTTAGTAGTGTCATTGCATGTTCCAGGGTTACCTTTATAACCACCACCAGCGCCGCCTCTTCCTAAATAACTGTTACTATATATTGAAGAACCGCCTGCGCCTCCTGCTACTATTAATACTTTATCCTTATCATTTACCAATGATGATAATAAACCTGTTTTTAAAGCTATATGTGTAGCTCCTCCCCCTGATGAAGCATTAATTGTATAACGGCTTTCAAGAATTACATCTCCTCCACCATTATATCCACCTTGTGCTGTTACAGAAGTACCATTTGCTACTGTACCTTGTCCACCTACATTTATATATAATACTTCATCTTTAGTAAGTTCTATTTCACCATATGAATATCCACCTGGAGTATCTGTAGTAATATATCTACTATTTGGAGTCTGACTTCCAGCACCCCATACTTCTAAACTATATTTACCAGTACATGGAACAACAAAAGTTTCTTCACTACCTTTATAATTGTATGGATAATAATCTCCTTTTTGACATTTTCCATTATCATCACCTAAATAACTTATAATTGCTGCACCATTACCATATTTAGATACATCTCTAGAAATTGCTGTAGATACTTTTGAATTACTATATGTAATAGCTTTTATATTTTCAGGTTCAACATCTGTTCCTTCTACTACATCATGATTTTTACGAACATAATTTATTGTACCATTATATCCATATATTCTACCTTTTAGAATACCATTATAAAAATTAACTGTTCCACTAGTTATATTAACACCATAATTTGTACCAATTATAATTGGGTCTTCTAAACTTAAATCTTTATCAGAACTTCCTATATTTAAAGTTGGACCACTATTAGTCAAATCAATTCCATGCGTTTTTCCTTCTATTCTACCTGATATTACATTTATTGTTGGTGATGAAGAAGCAGTTGTTATACCCATTTTCTTACCTATATATGTACCACCATTTATTGTAAGAATACCTGAACTTGATAATGAAATTGCATTTTCAGTTTTAGATATTACATCACAATTATTAAATGTAAGTGATGGTGAATTATTATATGTATATACTGTATTAGCATTTGATGATATAAGTGTTGAATCAGTAAATGTATAACTATCTTTATTAGAATATGAATAAGAACCATAGAATGCTGAATTATAACTTTCTATTGTACTATTTTCTACATTAATAATAGTTCCTATAGTATAATTGCTAGAATTATATGTATACGAATATATACCATATGATGATGAATTTGGAGATTTAATTGTACTATCTTTAATATTTAAATTAACTCCACGTTCATTAAGTGATATACCATTTGATGTAGTATTAGCAACTACATTATTAATGTTAACAGTATGTTTCTTAGTAGTATATATAAGTGTACTAGCACTTATATTTGAATCATTAATATTTACTGTTCCATCATCACCAGTTGCATATACACAATATTTACTTAATGTTAAATCTAATGTATCAATATTTAATGTTCCTTTATTTTCTACAAAATTAGAAACACTATTTATAATAGTTCCATTATGTTCAATACTATTATCTTTAATTGTAAATGTACCATTATTTATAAATGGTTGTGTTGTAGTTAATTGTTTGTTATTTATGTCTAATGTAATATTTTTGCCTTCAGGAATTATTCCTTCTTCTGTTAACTCTGCATCTTTAATAACAACAATTGTTCCTTCATTTTCAATATATTCAACAGCATCTTCAAAAGAACTAAATTCTTCTGTGCCTACTCTTAAGAAAGTTTCTTTTGGCTCAAGGTAATTAATAGTATATTGTGCTATTGGTTCAGATACATTATATCCATACATTATTGTATTTGATAATCTTGAATTACCTACATAACCTGAACCTCCACCTGATAATTGATTATATGAACCAGTTCCTGCACCTCCGTAGTAACCGCCGCCTCCAGCGTTACCACCTGTACCAAAACCGTTTCCACCTTGTCCAAATGAAGCTACGCCTTCATTATTAGTATCATAATAATTTATTCCTGGTCCTTCTTGAGAGCCACCTATCACACTATTTCCAGATGTTGGTCCACCTAAATAACCTCCACCTGAACCACTAGTATAACTACCCCATCCTGTAGAATAATAACTTCCAGAACCACCTGCAACCATTATAATTGAATCTTTATTATTTTCTAATTCTTTTAATAATCCAGGCATAGTAGCTATATGTGTTGCACCACCAGGTCCATAAATATAAACATTTGATTTAATTGCATTTCCTTCAATAGAACCTCCTCCATTGAATCCTCCTGCAATCGATACTGTTCCAGTATATGAAGAATTGTATGATTTGTAACTACCAGAGCCTCCAACAGTTATATATAACAATTCATCTTTAACTAAATCTATTTCACCATATGAGTAACCACCATATACATATGAACTACTTGTACCAGCACCCCATGTTTCCATTTTATATTTTCCTGAGCATGGTACTGTATATGTTTCTGTAGCTCCTGTATATGAGAAATTATATACTTGATTATTTTGACATATATCATTTGTTTCACCAATATATGTTAATCTTGCATATCCATTTCCTTGCTTAGCATAATTAGATATTGCACTAGATGATTTATTTGTTGTAGTAATAGTTTTTATTCTATCATAATTTGGTACTGAATCTATTTCTTCTGCTAATTTCATTCTTCTTCTTAATCCACCTAATGTTTTATAATATCCATAAGTAGAACCTCTTAAAGAACCATTATAGAAATTAACAATACCTCCACTATTATATACACCATATATACCACCTGTTATATATGGATTTTGTCTACTATATTCATTTTTTTCTGTACCTATATTTAGGGTACCACTACTAATATTTATACCATAAGTTTTACCTTTAATAGTTCCAGAATTTAAGCTAATTTTTGGTGTACCTGATATAGATATACCTGTCTGTTTAGAATCAATATCTATATTGTTCATTACATAATTAGCTGTTGAACTTATAGTCATACCATTACCAGTTAATTTATTAACTTTTATAGTTATATTATTCATTACAATATTTTTATTACCACTATCTGATGTAATATAAATACCAGAGCCACTATTTAATCCATCTAAATTTATATCTAAATTTTCAAATTTAGTAGTATCATCTGATGAATTACCATACAAATATAATCCCATATAATATGCGTCTATAGTTGCATTTTTTACATTACATGAATAACTATTATTACAATATATAACATTTGAATTATATGTATTATCTATAGTAGTAAAATATCCACCATTTATATCTAAATAATTATAATTTATATTATATATAGCAGAGGTCTTTCCTTTAAATTCTCCACCATTTATTGTTACATGATTAGCATATCTTGTAGATTGATTATTACCATAACTTCTTGATGTATATGCTCTTTCATTTATAGCATATCCATTTGTAGAAGTAATTTTACCATCATTAATTATGATTGTATTACCATACATGTATTGTCTATCTAGTGCTGTCATAATTGAATGATTATAAGTAGTTATTTCTCCACCATTCATTGTTAATTTAGCTTCATCATTGTAATACATGTTAATACCATATAAATTTTGATTTTCCATCAATACTTTAACAGTACCACCTAAGACTAATTCTTTAGGATTATCTATTCCATATATTGTTCCACCTGTTAAAGTTAATGGTGTAGTTTGATTATTATACACAGCATATGTATTAGATATTAATTCAGCACCATCTTCTGTACTTAATTCACCATTAGTATATATTACATAATTATCTTCTGTAGTTACTTTAGAATCTTTAATAGTTAAATTACCATTATTAAGTATTGCATATGCATCAGTATTCTTCTCTTCTATATCTACATTATCTATTAATAATGTACCATCATTATTTATAGTTCTAGCACTAGATATTTTAGTTCTAGTAAAACTTGGATTATATATTTTTAAGTTACCATTTATATTAAAATCATTACCAACAGAGAAATCATTACCATTAGTATTAATTACTATATTTGAATCATTTGGTATATCAAGTGCATATGTAGCTTCAAAGTTTCTTCTTATAAATATTTCATAACCAGTAAGTGCTGTTGTATTAATAGCATCTTGTAATCTAAAGTAGTATTGTGTACCACCTACTCTTGTTTCTGCTACTGCATTTTCTGGATTACCTATTAAGTATACTTTTTGACAATTATTAATTGTATCAAAATCATTATATAAGAAATATCCTTTAGGTACATTATCTACCTTACCACTAAGTGCTACATCTCCTTCTATATATCCATCATAGAAATCAAATCTACCACCTTGTTCAATACCTATTTCTTTACCGATAATTTTTACATTATCTTCAATCATTTCTCCATCATTGTCACCAAGTATTAAGTTTCTTCTATTATCTATTGCTGCACCATTAGGATTATTAATTGTACCATTTATTACTCTTAAATCTCCTAAATTAATTATTTGACCTGTGATTGTATATGTTGCTAAATCTAAAGTAATCTTCTTTCTTGTAGTAGCACTTTCAGTAACATTTTTAATTAACTGAACTGTATCTCCATCTTGTGCTTCATCAAATGCTTCTCTTAATGTGAAATAATAATCTTCACCTATTCTTGCTACTGCTCTTTCATCTACTATCCATTTAGCAGTTGCATTAATATCATTTAATCCTACTGTTATTGTATATGGATCTTGTTCTGTACCACTACCTGATAATGTATTTTCATCTGATATATCCCATCCATCAAAAATACATCCTTTTTTAGTTGGTGTTAATAATGTATAAGTTTCTTCAAATTTCTTAAATATTTCTTGTACTTCTTTACTACCATTATAAGTTCCATAATTTGGATTAATAGTTATAATTAAATCTGTTTCATGATTTCTTATTGATGCTTCTGATAAACTTTGTAAATATTTCTTTTCAGTTTGTTCATCTTTTTCAGTTCTAAGTCTTGCAAAACTTGCTATTTCAGTTATTTCTCCTTCTATAGCTTTTTTACCTTCAATATATCCATCATACATTTTAAATGTACCATCATTTACTATTGTAGTATTTTCACTAATTATTCTAATAGTAGAACCTGATACTCTTCCATCATCTTCACCCATAATAAGTGTTCCATGATTTGTAATAGTAGTCTTATCAAAATTTTGTAATAAACCATTATATACAATAAATGTTCCACTATTTGTTAATTGTGTTGTAATACTATGTTTATTTAAATTTAATGTTACATGTTTATCAGTTGGAATAACTAAATCTTCAGATACTGATTTTAATAATGTAATAGTATATCCTTCTTCACACTTATCAATAGCATCTTGTACTGTTCTATAGTAAACACCATTTAGTAGTGCTACTGTATCACCTTGATAATCATTACCCATAAATTCAAGTAATGCGTATTCAAAATTAGTTTCATCATCTACATATGTTGTAACTTCATATTGATATTCAACATTAGTAGTTGTTTCTGGTTTAGCAAATTTACTTGCTTTTATAATTCCATCATAGAAGTTTATTGAACCATTTATTTTCTTAACTCCTATACCTCTTGAATTACCTTGTACATATATTAATGGATTAGTTGTAGATACATTTGCACTATTTCCTCCAGAACCTTCATAATGTCCCATAGTAAATGTACCATTATTATTGTATACACCATATCCAGTAGTAGCTCTTTCTACATCAATCTTACCTGATAATATAGTTACACTTGCGTTAGCACTATTATTATATATACCATATGTAATAGTACCTCCTAATGCATCTATTTCAGATGATTCAATATTTACTTCTCCACTACCTTGATTAGTTATTGCTCTATATTCATAAGAACTATTATTCATACCTATACTTACTTTAGAATTATTAATTATATTTAATTCTCCTGTATTAAGTATAAGTTGTGAATGTTTACCTTCTTCTTGGTCATTAACTATTAATTTTGAATTATCTAAAGTTAATTTATTTGTGTTAGATATACCTGTATCTAAACTACTTTGAGAAGTAGAACCAAGTATATTTTTATATGTAGTACCTTCTAATATTAAATTACCATTATTAGTTATTTTACTTCTATTAATAGTACTATTTAATATTGTTAATTTACTTATATTATTTTGTATATTATTATTTATTATTCCTGTTGAGAATATTACTTCATTATTACCACTATTATAGAAATTACCATTTAATGTAGCTCCTGTAATATTAACATCTTTATTAGAATTAGAATAAATACTATAATTAGTACCTATATAATTACCATTATTTATTACTAATTTTCCAGTATTATTAAGTGCTATCTTACTCGCTTTAATTGTAGAATTATTTATTGTAGCATCATTAGTACTATTAATACCATTAATACTATCTACATTAATGTTTGTAGCAACTAATTTACTATCATTAACGATTACATAATTATCTGCATTATTATTTATTAATTTAATATTATTAATTGTTAAATCATTTTTATTAGATATTAATACTATAGCGCCTGATGTTTTTATACTAGATTCTTTATTAGATGTATTAGTAATTGTTAATTTACCATTATTAGTAATAGTTTTATTTGCTGATATAGTATTTCCTTTTAAATCTAATATAATATTTTTATCATTACCTACTGTTAAATCATAGTATAAAGGTACACTTGTTAATAATTCAATAGTATCTCCTGAATTAGCTTCATTAAATGCTGTTTGTAAATTACCATATTGTTTATTTTTATTTATATTAACTGCTATTTCAGTTTCTGCTATTAAATAATCTGTTAAATAATTCTTTTTATCTGATACTTCTGTATCTTCATATATTTGTGCATTATCTGCTAAAGAATTGATTAATCCATAATATCTATCTGTTATACCTTTTATAATTCCATCATAGAAATTAGTTTGTCCTGCTTGAATATATATACCATATTGATCTCCTTTAAGTACTGGGGAATCAATATTAATAGTACCATCGTTTTCACCTATATTAAGTATAGTATTTTGATTATCTTTATATACACCATAAGTAGCACCTTCTACTATACCACCTGTAATAGTAGTGTTTTTATATGTATATAATCCAGTAGCAGTTGTACCTGTAATATGTCCACCACTTATTTCTATTTTACCTGAAGTATTATTATCCATAATACCATGTGTTGAACCTATTATATTTCCACCTTTTATATATATATTAGAATTACCTCTTACATTAATACCATATCCTAATTTTGATTCTATATTACCATCATTTACTGTTAAGCTACTAGCTTCTATAGTTATACAATTACTATTATTAGCTATTATAGTACCATTATTTATTATTGTATTATTAGTTGAATAAATAGCTTCTTTAGTTGTAGTATTAATAGTACCACTATTAACATTTAATGTATTAGTATTGTATATACCATATCCTGTAGTACTTGTTATATTAGCACCATCTATTGTAAGATTACCTGAATTACTAATAGTATTTTTCTTTTCAGAATTAATAGTACCACCTTTAATAGTAGTAGTACCACTATTAGTTATTGCTATATCACTTATATTATTAATACCACCTGATGTAGATTCATTAATAATTGTTACATTACCTGATATATCAAGTGGTTGAGTCATTATTAAACTATGACCATTTAAATCTAATGTAACATTTTTTCCACTAGGTATTTGTTGACTAAAATCTATATAAGCATCTTTAATTACTGTTATAGTACCTTCAGTACCTTCTATAGCTTGATATGCTGTATTAATAGAATTATATTCATTATTTCCTACTTTTAAGAAATTACCTTTAGTTACTAAGAAATCTGTTTGATATTCTCTTTTATTAATATATTCATAATCTTCATCTATTAAGCTAGCATGTGGAATAATATTTATTAATCCATCATATCCATCTTCTACACCTTTTAATATACCATCATAGAATGCTGTATATTCTAATGTTTTTAAACCATAATTTGTATGTCCAATTAATTCTGGTTTCTCTATATTTATATTATTATCATCTTTACCTATTTGAGTATTGGCTGTAGTATATACACCATTAGTTTTACCTTCTATAGTTCCACCATATATATTTATTTTTCCAGTACTAGTATTACCTGTCATATTAATACCATCACCAGTAGTACCTATAACATGTCCATCATTTACTGTTATTGTTTTATATGAACATGTATAGTATTGACTTTTATATGGACAATATAATTCATTTTTTATACCTATAGTACCTGTAATTGTACCATTATTTATAGTTACATTATTATGTGATAATATACCAATATTATTTTGTGAAGTAATATTACCACCATCTACATCTATAGTACCAAAATATGTATATATAGCATTATTAGTAGTACTTGTTATAGTACCATTAGTAATATCTATATCTCCATAATCACCATATATACCATAGTTAGTAGCAGTAATATTACCACCATTCACTTTTACTGATGTATTATCTTGTAAATTATTTATACCTATATTACTAACTGTAATATTAGCATTATTTATAGTTACAGATGAATTATTATCAATACCTATTTTAGAATCAGTTAAATTAATATTGTTAATAGTTAAATCTCCATTATTTATTATTGCTGATTCTTTTGATTTAACATTAGCATTATTAATAATCATTTCACCATTATTTATTATTGAATTATTACTTGTAGCATAATAAGTACCATTTTCAATAGTTAATTTATTATTATTAGTTATACCTGATACTCTTCTAGGATTAATAGCACCTGAATTATTAGAACTATCGATTATAGTTAATATTGCTTCATTTTCTATAGTTTGAGTACTAGTTATTACTTTACCATTTAAATCTAATGTAATATTTTTATCATTACCTAATACTTTTTGTATAAATGTGATATCTACATCTCTTGTAACAATTATAGTACCATTATCTGAAACGGCTTCACTTGCTTCATCTAAGTTATTATAAGTATTATCTCCTACTTGTAACCAATCTGCAAAATTACTTACATATTCTTTTTGATATTGTTCTCCACCTATTGTTTCAGTATCTTTAAACACTGATCCTCCTGTAGGTGTACCTGTAATTTCACCATGATGTGAATCAGCTTTACCTATTAATTGTCCATCATAGAAGTTTGCTTCAGTTCCTTCATTGTATAATCCATATAATTCACCTGTTATACTAGGATTATTACTTACTATATTTTTATCATCATTACCTAAAGTAACTATTCCTTTATTATCTATACCATATGTAGATGCTTCTACTGTACCTGATAGTATAGTACCATTTTTATTAACAACTATTCCTATACCTTCAGTACTATTTACTGTTGCATTACTCATAGTTAAATTATCTGATATTATACCATTGTTTACACCAGTGATTGTTCCACCTGTAATAGTAGTAGTACCATATACTATATCATTACTATTATTTGGGTTTATATATCTATAATCTTTAATAGCAGTATTACCTGTAATTGTTCCACCATTAATAGTTATTTGATTAGTATTAATACCATATGTAGAACCATTAATAGTTCCACCATTTATTACAGCTTTACCATTTCTAGTATTTGAATAAATAGCTGTTCCTTCTTCACTAGATACTGTACCATCATTAACAGTTACATTAGAACTATATATAGTTGGACCATTAGTAGATGTAACTTCTCCACCATTTATATTTACTGTTCCATCTTTAATAGCTGTATTCTTAGCTGATACTAATCCATCATTAACATTAACAATACCATTATTTTTAATTAATTCTATATCTTTAGTATCTGTTACTTCTCCTCCATTTATATTTACTGTTCCACTATTGTTTATAGCATATTTATCATTTACATTATGTACTTTAACATCATCTTTTAATGTAATAGTACCAGTATTGTTTATTCCATAAATATTACCATTTGATACTTCTAAATTATTTGATTTATTGTTTAATCCATATCCATTTGTTGAAGTAAGTATTGAGTTATTATCCATATTAATACGTGCTGATTGTTCATTTGTAACACCATTACCATTTTTACCTTGTATTGTAGAATCGAAAAGTGCTATGGCATATTTATTATTAATTGTATCTTCATCTGTTGTAGATATAATAGTTAAATTATCAACTACTAAATTTTTATTATTTTGTATTGTTTGTGATACAGATATTTTACTTCTTGTTTCTTCAGTATTTAATAATTTTAAATATCCATCATTTGTTATTTTTTCACCAAAAGATATATCATGACCTTTAGTATCAATAAATACTCTTGATACACTATCTACACTTATTTCATATGCAGCTTCAAATTCTCTTATAACATTAACTATATAATCATTATCTGTAAATGATGAATTAATCGCTTTATTTTGTTCAACTGCTTTAATAGCATCTTGTAAATTATAATAGTATATTTCACCTTCAGTAAGTGTTTTTGCTACAGCTCTATTTGGATTTCTAATTAAATATACTCTTTGAGTATCTTTTTCAGATAAATGTTCTGCAAATACATAATATTTATCTTCTTTATTGGTATAACCACCAACTATACCTATATCACCTTCTATATATCCATCATAGAAATAAAATTCTCCAACATTACCATCATTTTTTACATTTTTTAAACCTATTGTTTTACCAATTAATCTAACACTATTTTCTGTATTCATTGGTAAACCTTTTTCACCTAATAAAAGTATACCTTTATTTATAAATGCTTCTGCAGTTTCTGATACCACAGTACCATTTATTAAATCAATATTACCTACTTTTGAATTTGTAATAGTACCTGTAACTGTTTTACCATTTAAATCAAATATAAATGGTTTTGATGTATTATTTGTAGGACTTTCTGTAACATTTTTCAATAAGTATACCGTATTATTTTCCCATGTACCATTGGCTGCATCAAATGCTTCTTGAACAGTTTTATAATATGTATTCATTATACGTGCTACATAATCTCCTTCAATCCATTCAGCACTTATATATACATCTTCACTACCCATAGTAAATTTATTATTTTCAAATGTATATGTTCCATTTTCTTCTGGTGATGTAACTTTCCAACTTTTGAAATTATATAATTCTCTAGTTGCTTCACCTAAAGTATATTCTTCTCCTTCTGATAAATATATTCTTAATGGAGCACCTCTTTTATTATATATACCACCTGTAGGGTCAATAGTTAATTTATGTTTATCAGATGGTGCAGTTTTATCACAATCTGTATTTTGTTCATAATTTATTTTAAAGAATAAAGATAGACTTATTGGTGTTGTAGGATATTGATCTAATGGTAAGTCATCTTTAAACTTAACTACTGCTTTAACTAATCTTTTATTTGGACCATCTGTAGAATTTTTATGATATAAAATGTCACATCTTTTTATTTCAGTTCCATCATCATATGTAACATCAAAATCCAAGTACTTTTGTTGTTCTTCTGTTAGTACACTTTTTTCTAATGAACTTACTGAAGCATCTATACTACCATCATTAACTGTATAAACCGTAAATTCATAAAAATCTCCTGGATTTTTTAAGTTAGCACTAAACTGAATATTATTCTTTTCAGTATTGGTTATTCTTGCATCATAGATTGTATCATCGTTTTTTACTGAATCTGATGCTATATCAACATTATCAAAATAAATAATCCAACTATTCTTTTTTATCTTATTTGAACCATTTATATTTAATGTTTCTTTTAACATTGAATAACCTAAAGTCATCATTAAAATAACTATAAAAACAATAGCTATATATTTAATTTTTTTTGTACCTTCAAATCTCTTATTTTTCATATATTCACCTACAACTATTCTCTATTAGTATTCTCCATTATAATTATACCATTTATATATAAAAAACCAAATAATTATTGATGATTTTCATAAAAAAAAATCAGAATAATATTCTGATTTTATATCACATTAAAAACAATAATTGTACCTAACATTACTAAAAATTGACATACTACATTAGATATTTCTATTACCCAATGTACTTTAGGATTCTTTAAATTAGCTTTAATACCTATTCCGCATAATATAACAAATAAAATGATTGCTAAAGCATATAAAATTACTGGTAGAATATTATCTAATCTAATAGAATTAGTTATTAAAGATGTATATAACATTAAATATCCTAGTGCTCCAGTAAGTACTGCTATTGTATTAATTTTTTTACTCTTTATATATATCATTGAAAGTAATAGTATTGATATACTAATTATTATTAACAATATAATTAAATTAATATTCATAATATATTTTAATAACATTAAGCCTGATAAATATATACCTATATTAACACAAAATACTAAACTTACTGGCATTCTAAATTTAATTAATCCTAGTCCAACGATTACTTTTCCTGTAGGTATTATAAATCCAAATATTATAGATATAATACCACCTATTACTAGTATTTTATTATATGGATTACCCATATTAGAATAAGTATTATTTATAATAGTAATTATTGTAATAGTATAAAAAATTGGATTAATATAATCTAATAACCCTAATGGAACAGAAAACTTGTTTAATATATCCCTCTTCATAATAACACTCTTCTCTATTGTAATTATATCATATTTTAAACAAAAAAAAGAACCTAATGGTTCTTTAATAAACAACATGGTGGAGTCGACGAGAATTGCACTCGTGTCCGAATATGCTAACTCTTAAACCTCTACAAGTTTAGTTAGATAGTTAAATGTCCTTAAAAAGTTGGTACCTAACAACCCTTTTTAAGTAAGATTATAATTATTCATAACTATTTATAATCATCATAGTTATATATTCTACTAAAATGAACCCCTATAATATTCGTAGAAAAAATTATTATAGAAGTGCAGGCCTTTTAAAATCGATTAGGCGAATGCTACAGCATTTCTTCCGAAAAGTGTAGCAACTGCGTTTTTAATTCTGTTTCCAGTTATTTTTTGTTTGTTCGTAACGTGTTCCTCCGACTTGCCATCTAAGCATAAACATACCCGTCGAAACTAGACGACCCCATGTACTAGAATTATAGCACATCTACTCATTAAAATCAATTTTTAATTGTCTCATAACTATATCATTATAAGAAAAGCATTTAAGTTCTGTACTATCTTTCTTTTGTACTAATACAGTAAATACATTACTATATAATTTTTCTAATTTAACTATGTATGTTTCATATTTATTTCTTCCAAGACTATATTTTATTTTAGCTATTTTACCTACTTTTTTAGATAAATATTTTTTTACTGTATATATATTCATCTAGGATATCCTGTATACATAGTTCCTTTAGTAATAATACCTCCTACTCCTCTAGCACCATACTTAGTATTCTCTATTATATCTTTTAAATCTATATCATTATTTATATCTGATAAACTCATTTTAGCTGCTATAATAGCAGGGTCTAAAGCATGAATATTTATTCTTTTAGGTGATGATGCAAAGTTAGCACCTGCTTTTATGAGTTCTTCATAATTTGATTGACATGCTCCTGCTATTACTATAAGTTTTTGATGACTACTTTCAAATCTTCTTGCTTCCTTAACAGCAGAAACAAACTTATCGCTATTTTTATATGCTTTCATATCATGAAAGCTACCTTTCTTCTTATAATATGCATCATGACCAGTAATTACTAATATACTAGGTTGATACTCTTCTAACAAATTATAAATAGTTTTACTTAATTCATCTTCTCTTTTTGTAAATCCTATTGCTGCTATATTAAGTGATTCATAATATTCTAAACATCTCTTTAAATATTCAGGATCTCCATCTATATGTAATATCTTTCCAGGTAAATAAAAATAGTCATCATCTCTATCTATATGAATATTTTTTATTCTTTCCTGAAATGGTTCCTCATTTTCTATATCTTGATTATTATATAATATTAAATCATCTTTATAACTATCAGCATACAATCTAACATTAATACCCTTTAAATAATATATTTCATTTTCTATATCTATTATTTTAAATACTATATCATTATTATAAGATTCTCTAGTTACTAAGTCTCCTATTTTCATTAAATCACCTAATTAAGTATATTCGTAATATTATTTTTTATGACAAGTACTTAATATATAACATATATTATTATAGGTGATAATATGAATTGGTTTAAAAAACGTGGTTTATGGTATTTATTTATTTGTATAATATCTGTAATACTTATATATCAATTAATAATTACTTTTTTCTTTATAACTAGATTTAATGTATTTTTGCTTATATTATTTTTTATATTTCACTTTTTTTGTTTATTTCGTCTATATCTTTAAATATAAAATTATATGTTAATTTTAAATAATCTAATTTATTATTTACTTCCTCTACATTGTCTATTTCTATATTTGTAAAATCTAATTTTAATGGTATACTTATTAATATTTTAAACAATAATAATTCTTCTGGTTTTAATGGATAATTTTTAAAATATATATTTAATAATTCATTCCAATCATATTCATTATATGTATTAATATATAATTTATATAAATCAAATATTGGTAAACTTATTTTAGAATTATCCCAACTAATTAATTTATCATTTATTAAATGTTCTATTTTCAAATTATTATGAATAATTGATACTCTTATTTTATCTACATTTTCTATATTCTTTTTCCATTTATTTAATGAATTATATGAATATTCAATCATTTTATATATAAAGCTTACATTACGTGCTAATAAATAATATGATGGTGGCATATATATAGTTGATTCTACTTCGTTCATTAAATTATCATAATATATTTTAATACTATCTAATTTATTTTTTATATCTTCATATATTTCTTCAATATTAAACTCACTTATTTTTTTATAATAAGTAGTTTTTTTATGTAAATTAGATATTATAGTTATTAAATCTATCATTTTTTGTTCATTAGGCATTTCTATTTCATCAATATATTCAGATATTTCATAAGAATCTTCTATAGTAATATCAGGATAATTGTTAAAATTTCTATAATTTAAGTATTCATATATATTAGTTTTGTTTGGTTTAATTACATATTTATCATCTATTATTATACATTTACCTTCTTTTTTATATCTTACTCCATGTATATTATATTTTTTTAATATTTCATTAACTTCTTTCATATGGAATAATTATCTTATCACCTACTTTTATTTCATTTATTACATTATATTTTTTTATATTATCAAGTGATGTATTATATCTTTCTATTATAGATTCTATAGTATCATTTTCTCTTACAATACATACATTATAAGATACATATTTATTATTATCTTCTTTAATTTCTAATACTTCTTCTTTAATATTTTTATTATCTAATACATTATCTTTTTTAGTTTCTATCATTTCATCTGTTTCATCTATACATCTTATTTCTTCTATACCATCTACTTTAATATCTATATTAATAATTAATATAGTACTATCTTTAATTTCATAGTAAAAATCATCTATATCTATACTAATATTACTAATATCATAATTATCATCTATATAATTAATATATGGTAATTGATAATTAAATTCTTCTCTTTCTTTTTCATTTATTAAATATTCACCATTTACTTGAAAAATACCTTTTATAGAATTATTTTCTATACTAAATTTTTTATCTAACGCTATAGAAACAATATCATATATATTAGTTTTAAATATTATTTCTTTTTTATATGAATATATCTTTTCCATATTTCCTCCTATCATTAAATAATATGATAAAAAAAGAAAGAAAGTACTATTTATTAGTACTTTCTTTCAATTCCTTTTTAAAATCTTTAAAATATTTCTTTAAAGATTTTATTTTTTCATTTTTTTCTGGTTTATATGTTTTTAAATTTTTTTCATAAATTTCTACTATTTCTTTTAATCTTTGCAAAAACAATTTATCATCTAAATAATAAGGATTTTCTTCTACACTTATTTTAATACTAGTTATATATGTATAACTAGGATCTCCATATTCTTCTTTCTTCAAATTATATAAATTTCCTGATTTATCACCATACAATGTAGCAATAACTAATAAATCTTGAACTTGTAATTTTTTTATAAAATCAAAAGTAGATAATAATCTTTTACCACCTGTAAGAATTACTCTATCTATCATTGAATATCCCCTAAGTGCTAATTGTTCTGCACAATAAATAGATGCTTCTTCACCTTTAAAATTGTGATCATTAACATATCCAATTATTTCATTACAAATATTAAATATATCATTTTTTTCATCTTCATGTTCACAACTATAATCTACTTTAAAATAATTAACCATATTTAAAATATTTCTTTCCATATTATTATCAATGATATCACCTAAATTTAGTACTATAGCATTTAATATAGCTAAAGTAGCTAAAGAAGGTTTTCCATATTTAGTAAAAAAATCTTCAAACATCATATCATAGTTTTCAGTAAAAACTAATGCATTAATAAATTTATAGTATAAAAAGCCTTCATTATCCAATACTATTTTCATTATATTATCCTTTCATTAAATAATTATATATATCTTTATAATCATCTACATAAATAAATTCAACATTATTTTTTATTTCATTAGGTATTTCATCTACATCTATTTTATTTTCTGATGGTATAAATATTTTGTTTATATTATTTTTTATAGCACCTAAACATTTTTCTTTTATACCACCTACTGGAAGTACTTTACCTCTTAATGTTAATTCACCAGTCATAGCTACATCTGCAGGAAATGTAACATTTTTAAATGCACTTATTATTGATGTAGCAAGTGTTACTCCTGCACTAGGACCATCTTTACTAATTGAACCCATTGGTATATGAATGTGTATATCATTATTAACTAATTCATCATAATTAATATCAAAATATTTATAGAATGCTTTAATATAACTAAGTGCTATAAATGCACTTTCTTGCATTATTTTACCCAATGAACCTGTAAGAATTAATTTTCCTTCACCTTTATAATAATTAACTTCTATAGGCATTACTTCTCCACCAAATGGAGTATAAGATAACGCTGATACAACTCCTACTTGATTATATTTAGATATAATATTTTTAAATTTTGTTCTACCTAAATACTTATCTATATTTTTATTTTTTAAAGATAATTTATTTTTATATTTATTATCTAATACCATCTTAGTAATATTTTTTCTAACTATAGTAGTAAGTGCTCTTTCTAATTCTCTTACACCTGCTTCTTTAGTATAATTCCTAATAATTGATTTAATAGTATCATCATCTATATTAATATTATCTAAATTATGTTCTTTACTTAATTTAGGTATTATATAATTTTTAGCAATATCTATTTTTTCATATTCAGTATATTCAGATAATTTAATAACATCTAATCTATCTAATAACACTGGTGAAATACCTTCTATATCATTAGCAGTTAATATAAACATTACATCTGATATATCATAGTCTATATCTAAATAATTATCATGAAACTTATTATTTAATGTTCTATCTAATACCTCTAATAATGCATGTGCTGGATCACCTTGAGTACCTTTATCCATTTTATCTACTTCATCTATAAGTATTATAGGATTACTACTTCCAGCACTCTTTATGCTACTTATAATTCTACCTGGATATGCACCCATATAAGTACGTCTATGTCCTCTTATTTCTGCTTCATCATGACATCCACCTACAGATATTTTAGCAAACTTTCTATTTAGACTTTCTGCTATAGAAAGTGCTAAAGAAGTTTTACCTACTCCAGGTGGACCTATTAAACATATAATTGGACTATTTACATTATTACTAAATTTTTTAACTGCTAAATATTCTATTATTTTATTCTTTATATCTTCTAATCCATAATGAGTTTTATCTAAGTTATCTTTTATAACATTTAAATCTTCTTCATCTATAGTTTTTTTATTCCATGGAAGTGATAATAACCATTCTATATGGTCTCTTATCATTCCAACTTCAGCACTATTATCTGATAAATTAGAATATCTTTCTATTTCATAACTTATTTTTTCTTTAATTTCTTCGTTAGCATCCAATAAAGCTAATCTTTTTCTAAGTTCAAATATTTCAGAATCTTTTAGATTGACATCTCCAAGTTCTTCTTTAATTAATTGTAATTTTTCTTTTAATATATATTCTTTTTGATTTTTATCTATTTGATTTTTTACTATAGTATCTAGATAATTCTCTATTTCAAATGATTCTTCATCTTTATAGATATCTTCTAGAATCATTTTAGTTCTTTTAAGTGGATCACTACAACTTATATATTGTAATTTTCTATCTGTAGAAATATGTATATGATTTACTATTATATCTGTAGTACATGATAAACTTTTAGAATCTTCTATACTAGATATTACACTATTACTTATATATGGTACTATCTTAATATAGTTTTCAATCTCTTTTTTTAATTTTTTACTAACTACATGATTAACTTCTTCTTCTACTTCTTCATCTTCTAATAAAGTTATATTAGCACTTAATAATTTATTATCTTTAATATATTCATTTACATTAGCACGTATTATACCTTCTAATACTACTCTAGTTTTACCATTAGGTAATTCTATTTTACTCTTTATAATACTTACAACACCTACATTAGATAAATCATCTATTCTAGGCTTTTCTTCTAAATAATCTAATTGAGTAACTACTAATACATGTGACTCATGATTATCCTCTGAGTTTTTTATTATATCAATACTTGTTTCTGTATCAAATTCTAATCTTAGTTCATTGTGTGGAAGGAGTATTATTTGCTTTAAAAGAATTACTGGTAAAACTGTTTGTTGCATAATACACCTCCAACTTATTGGTTTTTATTATAGTACAATTTAAATACCATGTAAACAAAAAAATTACTAAATAATTAGTAATTTTTTTTATAGTAATCATTATCTTTATAATTAATTATTATTTGATTTTTTTCTTACTATTACTTTATCTAATGCTGCCATTACCCCTGGTAGTATAAATAGTATTAATAATACACTACATAAAGTACCTTTAGATAAAGTCATACATATTTTAGATGTAGTACCATCTGCAAATATACCTATAATAAATGTAACTAATATAAGTATACATCCTGAAGTAAATATTGTATGTGATGATCTTCTATACGCTTTACCAACAGCTTCTTTAGCACTAAACTCTTTTCTCTTTTCTAAATAGTAAGATGTATATACTATACCATAATCTATGGTAGCACCCATTAATATACTTTGTACTACTAATAATGATATAAAGTATATTGGTTGTCCAGAAAATGATAATATACCCATAGTAACAAATACTGAACATTGTATTATTAAAGTAATTATCATAGGGCTAATAACTGATTTAAATGTAAATGCTACTACTATAAAAATAGATACCATAGTAAGTAATGTTATAAAATTTAATTCTGATTGGAAAGAATTTGATATATCTAATGCCATAGGAGAATTTCCTATTAAATATTTATCATTTATATCTTTTAATTCTTTTCTAGTATCACTTATATAATTAAAAGTATCTTTTCCTTCATTAGGATATCTAGTTACTATTATCATTCTAGAATAGTTTTTACCAACTAACATCTCTTTAGCATCTTCTATTCTCTTATTACTATCTATAATTTTTTCTTTAGTATCTGAATCAATAAAATCATTAAATCTAGAATCGTTAATTATATCTTTATTTAAATATGTAACTAATTGTTCTATGCTTAATTTATAATTATTATTATAATCATTATAACTGCCAAAATATAAATATAGTAAATCTATAGTATTACTTTCTATATTATCTGATAATCTAGATAATATAGCTAACATTTCATCTTTATTATACTTAGTACCATTTAAACTACTATTTATTATTCCATTAATAGTTATAATATCATTTCTTTGTTTACTATTAAATGAAGAACTATATTCACTATTTAATACATCATCAACTATAAAATTAGTTAATTCATTTATAGTTAATTTATTATTACTATTTTTTGTATCATATAATCCATATAATAATTTAATTTTATCACTATCAATTACTAAGAAATTAGATAATTCTTTATAATTATATTTAGTATCACTTAATACACTATTAAATATTTTATTTACTAAATTTAATTTATATATATAATTACTATTTAAATATGGTTTTAACAATGTATCATTTTTATGATTTAATACAAATTTAACTGTAGTATTAGGACTTAATTTTAATCCATTATGTTTATATGTATATAATGCATATATACTTTTTATACTACTTGTATTAATACCTAATATATTAGATAATTCTTTATAATTATATTTAGTATTATTATTAGTACTAATCATAACTTTATTTAATAATTGTAATTTATTTATACTATCATTATCTAAATATTTTTTATTATTTAATAAATGATTAACAAATTCATATCTAGATAATTTCCAATCACTTGTATCATTATTAACTAATTTAATTAAATTATAAATATTATTAGTTGTTTTTTTATCTATACCTAATAATTTAGATAATTCACTTGATGTATATCTAGTAGAATTATTATTTAATTCTTCAACTTTTTTGTTGATAAAGTTATGCACATTATTTAATATATCTTCATCTATATAATTAGATAAATTATTTAATATTTCCTTATCTAATTTAATATTATTATTTATATATTCTTTATATTTTACTAAGTCTTCTTCTGGTAAATATTTAGATATAATAGTTAATATATCACTTACAGATAATTTATAATTACTATCTAAATTAAATGCTTCATATATACTATCTATAAGTTCTTTATCAAAATAATTATATAAAGTATCTTTACTTAATGTTATATTCATATATTCACTACTATATATAATTTGTTTATAATCAATATTATCTAAATAATTAGTATTTTCTTTTATATATTTAATATTCTTAATTAATTCTAATATAGTATAAGAATCATCAGTATCTGAATCAGAATAATATAAATATAATAATTCTTTTACTTTATCTTCATCTATATTAAATGTTTTAGATAAACTTTCACTATCTACTTGTTTATTAATATAATCTTTATCTGTAAATTTAGATAAACTATTTAAATTATTAATTGTATCTTTATTAAAATATTTAGAATATGTTTTATCATTTACAACATATTTTAATGTAAAATCTATAAATTCTTTAATAGATATTTTTGTATCAATATTATTTTCTATTAAATAATATGTGTATAAGTTATCCACAATATTTTTATCTATATCAAAATAATTAGCTAACTCACTAGAATTCATTTTTTTATTTATATCATTTTTATTAACATATTTAGATAATAATTTTAAATCTTTTTCACTATTACTATCTATATATTTAGAATATTTACTATCTGTTAATACCTTATTATTAACAAAATTAATAAATTGATTTAGTGTTAATTTAGTATCAGTATTTTTACTATTATAATATACCATTAATAATTCTAAATCTTTACTATTAATACCAAATATGTCAGCTAATTCATTTATATCTCTTTTCTTATTTATTTCTTCTTCATATGTAAAATATTTTAATTTCTCAATACTATCTTTATTATCATTTACTTTATTACTTAAATCTTTATTATTATATATTTCAGTTCTAATAAATTTAACAAATTCTGGAAAAGTCATAGTAGTATCATTATTCTTATTATAATAATTATAATATAATATTTTTAAAACATAATCTTCTACATCTATATCTTCACCTAAAAAATTTACTTGTTCTTTTAATTCATTATATTTAACTTCTTTACCTATAGTATTACCATAGCATAATACTTTTTTTACTTTACCTGTAGTATCTACACTATTACAATACTTATTAACTTTATCTTCTTCTTTATTATTATAAATTAATGCCATTTGATTATCTTTACCAAATGTTTTTTCTATTTTATTAACTTTATCTTCAGTATATAAATAACCTAGATTACCTTTTAATATATAACTACCTATAAATAATACTACTATAGCAATTAAAGATACATATCTAAATTTATATGTAAATTTAGACAATAATTCAAATCTACATACTATTATTTTTTTATGTGTTTTTTGTATTGCTTTATCAAACATTAAAAGTAATCCTGGTAAACAGAAAAATATACTTATTAAGCTTAATAATACTCCTTTAGCAAGTACTATACCTAAATCTCTACCTATAGTAAAACTCATAAATACTAATACTAATAATCCTACTATTGTAGTTAATGATGAACTTGCTATAGAACCTACAGATTTATATAATGCCTCTTTCATAGCTTCTTTATTATTCTCTTTAGTATTTTCTTTATAATGTTTTTTTATTTGTTTATATCTATTAATAAGTATAATAGAATAATCCATAGATAAAGCCATTTGTAATATTGCTGTTATACCATCTGTAACATGTGATATACTATCAAACATTATATTACTACCCTTATTTAAGAATACTGCTATACCTACTGAATATAATATTAAGAATGGTTCAACTAAGTTATCACTCATAATAATAAGTATTATTAATGCACTACCTATAGCTAACATAAATATCCATGTTGGTAATACTGGCTTATTAGAAGATTCTATAGAACCATCATAAATAACTTTATAATCTTTAAAGTGATTCTTTATTTCTTTATATGTAGCACTAGCTTCTTTTGAATCACTTACTTTATCAACATTAACTATATATAAAGTACAATTCTTCTTATTGTAATCACTAGTATTATCATATTCAACACTAGATACATTATCAACACTTTTTAAATATTCTAATACTTCTTCCTTATTATCTAAATCTTCAAACATAATATACAAATTACTTGATTCTAAAGGATCAAATTCTTTGTTCATTATATCATTACCTACTCGTGTTTCAGAAGATTTAGGTAAATACTTAGACATATCAGTATTTACTTTTACTTTTTGCATTAAATAAAAGCAAAAAATACTAAGTAATAAAAATATTAATAGTATTAGTTTATTTTTATTAACAATAAAATCAGTAACCTTCTTCACATTTTATCCCCCTTTAACCATTATGATTATACTCTTATTTTAAAAAAATAAAAGAACAAAAATTTAAAAAGTGTCTAAATTTTGATATAATATTAATGGTGATACACATGAAAGTTAAAAATATTAATAAATCTTCTATACAAACTGATGAAATAATTAAACAAGCATTTGCTGAATTAGTAAATGAAACAGATGATTTCAATAGTATAACTGTTACTAGTCTTATTAAAAGAGCTGGTATATCTAGGTCATCATTTTATACACATTATGAATCAATTAGAGATTTAGCGCATAGTCTTCAATATGAATCATTAAATGAATTAACACGTAATTTAAACTCTTTTACATGTATAGAAGATATATATAATTATATTGATAGTTTTATTGAAATATTAAAAAAGAATAAAAGATTTTATACACTTATTCTAACTAGTAAAGATGCATTAACATACTCTTCAAATATAATAGAATCATTAAATAATAAATTACTAGAATATAATAAAAATACTAAAGAAATGGAAATAAATTTTTGTACATATGGATTTAGCTTATTAATAATAAAAGCATTTAATGAACAAAAATATACATTAGATGAAATAGGTTCATTTATAAAAAGAACAATAAATAATCTAATATAAAAAAGACAATTTAATTTGTCTTTTTTTTGTAATTATTCATTTACTTCTTTTTACAAATATCTCTTAACTTACAAGTACTACATAATGGATTAATTGCCTTGCAATAATATCTACCAAATAGTACTAATTGATGATGTAATCTAGATAACTCATTACTATTAAATGTTTTATTTAATTTCTTCTCTATAGTTAATACATCATCATTACTTTTAGCAATCCCTAATCTTATACTTACTCTTGCAACATGAGTATCAACTGCTATAAAAGGTTCATCAAATAAATTTGATAATACTACATTAGTAGTTTTTCTTCCTACACCTGGTAGTGATTCTAAATATTCCCTATTATTAGGTACTATACCATTACAATCGTTAATTAATCTATTAGTTATTCCTAATATATTTCTTGATTTACTATTAACCATTCCTAATGGTTTAATAATATTTATTATATCATCTAATGGTGCATCATTTA
Organism: uncultured Erysipelotrichaceae bacterium; assembly: GCA_902795975.1. The sequence goes on along the minus strand of CADBNE010000022.1, from coordinate 7,870 downwards.
ATTTTCTAATAGTATTATATTTATTAAATAATACATTTGTAACCATATTAACACGTTTATCAGTAGTTTGTGCACTTAACATAACAGCAATTAAAAACTCATAATCCTTATTATAATTTAATTCACATCTTGGATTAGGAAATAATTCATCCATATAATTAATTATTTTATTTGTCATTTAACCAATCATAATCAAATAATTCTATATTTGATTTAGCCTTCTTAAACTCTTTTTTATTTTTTTCTACATCTTCTTTTGTCTTTATACCCTTTTTTTGCCATTCATATAATATTTTATCAATATATTTGAAATTAGCACTTCCAGTATAATGTAGACTTTCACTTAAAGCGCACATTATAATTTCATCACTATAATCTAAATTTTGCCATGTATTTATAAATTCACATTCGGTTGATGTAAGAGTTCTACCTGCTTCTTTTTCAAAAAGCGCTATAAAACCTTTTTCTTCTTCTTTTGGTTCTTCTTTACCTATAACTAAAAAAGCAAGTTTTTCATATAATAAATCTAATTTAATTACTTCATTATTTAATTTATTTATCTTAACCATTTCAAAACTAATAATACCTTTTTCAGTTAAATTATTTATTATTTGTAATACATCATTTGTCTTTATATCTAAATCCTGACTTATTTGTCTTGGATTATAATTTAGACTATCACTATTTATTAAATATATTAAAATAATAAGTTCTAAATCAGTTATATTTAACTTTTTATAATTAGTAAGTAAAACTCTTGGTAAAGTACAATCTCTTTGTTTAAGTATCTCTAATACTTTATCCATAACATCACCTCTTACAATTTAGATTATTATATCATAAAAAATATCTCATAAGAGATATTTTTATTCATTTATTATTTTAGCTAAATTATCTTTTAAATCCTTATTAAATTTAGAGATTAAAAGTCTTAACAAATCTTGATCAACAATCTCTTCTAGACAATCATTTTCATACTTACATATTTTATAATCTTTATAAACATCAGTATCTACTAAATATACATAATTAATATCATTCATAATGATTGAAGAAACTGCTGCGTATTCTTTATTATTACTTAATACTAACATCTCACCTTGCTCAATCATATTATACCCCTTTCACTACATTCTTCTTGATTTATTTTCTTTTTCATCTTTTACAACATATCCAATAGATCCACCTATTGATGCTGCTATAGAAGCAAAATAAGTTTTTATGTCACCAAATATATTACCTATTAAATCACTATGGAATATTCTTGTAAATGATTCAGTACAACTTTCTGCTGCAGTTTCTGGTGAGATTATTTTTACACCAGTCATAAATAAGAATGATATAATTCCAACTCCTGCTATACTTGCGTATATTCTCTTTTGTGTTTTAACACTAGTTTTTGGTATATAACGTCTTACTATTTTAAATACTTCACCTTTTTTCTTTTCAGGTTGTTCTTGTCTAACAATAGGAGTTGTATATCTATCCTTTACAACATCAGGTAAACTATTAATAAATTCATCAGTATAATTAATGTCATTTTCACTACAGAAAAGATTAAATTGTTTTTCTATCAATTCTAAATCTCTTAATGTACCATACATAGATGAATTAATAAGATTTGAATATGCTTTTAAAATTCTTTCTTTGTACAATTCAGTATTATTTGCATTTTCATATAATACTTCTAAATTGTTTTTAACATCCTTTTCAGGTTCAATATTAAATATATTATATAATTCGTTATCAAGAGCTTCATTTGTTTCTTCTGGTAAATTTATATCTTCTATGAACATATCGTCTTTTTTAACAGAATTTTCTACAAAAGTTTTTGAGAAAGAATAATCCTTTAATACTGTATATATGCTATTAATAACTAATTCTTCATTGTATTGTTCTGATGCTTTATTATAAATGTCTTTTTTACTAGCTAATAGTAAATCAATTAAACTTGCTGCTAATTGTTCTTTTTTTATCATATCTAATGTATTAAATTTATTAATAACAACTGGAGATATAATTGCTCTAAAATCATTTATTATTTCATCATTTATTGCTAATGATTCAGAATTATCAAATAAAAAGTTTAAATCTCTGCCTACAGGTATTATGTTATTTTTAGCATCATTTACACAAGATTCAACTAAATCTTTTGATATAAATAAACCATTTTTACTAAATGCATCTAAAATACTATTTATTAATACTTCTTGATCATAATTTAATGAAGATGAATTATATATATCTTTATCCATACTAAATAAAGTTTCTGCTACATCTTTTACAATTGTATTAATAACTTCATCCTTTGAAAAATCTGCATCAATATACTTTTTCAAGCAATTTTCAACATCTTTAACAATATCTACATTAATAAAAGTTATTAAATCTTCTACTTTTGTTGGTTCTGCTTCTTTTGTTATAACATCTTCTGATTCTGATACTGGTTCTTCCTCAAATGCAAAGTCATCAGCATTATATTTTTCATCTTCTTCTTTTTTATACTCAGCTAATTGTTCAGATACTAAATATTTGTCTGGATTATTTAACACTTCTTCTAATTTATTCTCTCTATATAATCTTTTATATAGGTTAGGAATATACATTGCAGTATTTAATTCTAAATTTTCAATTTCATCTTTAAGTAAAATATCTTCTACTTGTTTAGGTTTAAAATTTGAAAGAAAAGATTTTACATTTTTTAAAGTTTTTAAAACAGTTAGAATATCTAATGAATCATCCTTCAAACAATCAGATACTCCAGTATTAAAAGATGATTTAGTTTCTTGATTATATGAACTGCTAGATAATTTTATATATGTATCATATTCTTCATCATCCCAAATAATTAAACTATTCTTTTTCTTTAAATGATTTGCTACTTTTTTTATTAATTCTGCATCTACCTTACTTTGAGCAAAATAACACATTCTTACTACTTTACTAATTATATTAGATAAATTTACATAATTATATTCAATATTAGAATGTTTCTTTATTAAATAATCCATATGATACTCAATTGCTTTATCAAAGTTTTTATCCATCCAAAGAAGTGCGGCTGAAATTTCTAATGATTCACCATTTTCCTTTGCTTGATTTAAAGCTGATTGTGCACTTTCAGAATAAGAGAATAAATATGCTTTTAAAAATTTATCCATACATTCATCATTAAGTACAAGTCTTTCTTTATCAGAATCACTAAATGCATCTACAACAATAAATTCATCCTTTAATCCATATTTTTTTGCTAAAGCTGCAGTAGCAGGATTCTCCTCAAAATATTTTTTTACTATTTCATTATTAGTACTCATAAAATCACTCCTTGATTTAATCTAATGAAATTATACCATATAATTTAAATAATTACTAGTTTAGAGAAGTGCAAAAAAAAAGCATTAAAAATTAATTTAATGCATCTTTTAATTTAGAACCAGCTTTGATTGTAACAGCCATTTTAGCAGGAACGTTAACAACTTCTCCAGTTCTTGGGTTACGAGCTTTTGAAGCAGCTTTTTTCTTAGCAGCAAAAGTCATGAAACCAGTTAAAGTTACTTTACCTTCCTTACTTTTTAATCCTTTAATAACTCCGCTCATCATAGCATCTAGAGCACGAGTTGCATCTGCTTTAGTTAAGCCAGTTTCTTCAGCTATATAATTTACTAAATCTACTTTTGTCATTCTGTTTTACCTCCCTATTTTTGCAAGCTATCTTGCTTACATTTTAAGAATATCATATCTAATTAATAAAAGCAATATTTTTTTCGATTTTTCTTTAAATTTAAAGGTTAGAAGCCACTTTAAAAACTATTATAAAAAAGATTATTAGCCCTATTATTATACCAATTACACTAATCATGGTGTCGACAGTTGCTTTACTTTTATTATTTTGGTCCTTTACAATTCTATCTTTATTTTCTATAAATTCATCATTTACATTATTATCTTGATGTTTATTTATAAAATTTGAACCAATATCTTTTAATTTATCAAAGCTTATATTTGATGTTTTATTAGTATTTGTACTTATATCTGGAAGTACTATATCTCCTATATTCTCAACTGGAGTAGCACATTTTCTACAAAATGTATAACCTTCTTTTATTTCAGCTCCACATTTTCTACAGATCATCTATTATCACCTATTCATATATTATCACATATATAAAAAAAAAGAAACTATGAGTTCTTTTTAACATAGTCTCTTATTTTTTTAAAATCATTTCCACTTTCTAAATCAGTATCAGCTAATTGTTCAAATAATTTCTTTTGATCTCTAGATAATTTCTTAGGTACTATAATACGTAAGATTATATACATATTACCATATACTCCACTACGTAAGTTTTCTATACCTTTACCTTTTAATCTATGTTTATCACCAGATTCACTACCAGCTGGTATTGTTAATTTTACATTACCATATAAAGTTGGTACATCTTTCTTACATCCTAATACTGCTTCAGTAATTGTAATTGGTAATTCTAAATATATATCATCTTCATCACGCATAAATAATTCATGTTCTTTAACATTAAATTCTAAATATAAATCACCATTTGGTCCACCATTTACTCCAGCATCACCTTTACCTGGTACTCTTAATTGGTTACCATTATCTACTCCTGCAGGTATCTTAACTTCTATATCTGCATTCTTAGTTGTTTTACCTGTTCCTCTACATTTAGTACAAGTTCTATCAAAAGTAACACCTTCACCATTACAATTTGGACATGTAGTTCTTGACATAAATGAACCAAACATAGTTCTTTGTTCTGTAGTTACTACTCCACTTCCATGACAAGTTGAACAAGTTTTTTCACCATGTCCACCTTTACCATCACATTCAGAACAATTATTAACCACTGGCACATTAATTGTTTTCTTACAACCAAATACAGCTTCTTCGAAAGTTAAGCTAACTCTCATAAGTTTATCTGCACCTTTACGTTTTCTATTTGATGAACCTCCACGTGAACCACCAAATCCACCAAATCCACCAAATCCTGAACCAAATATTTCGCTAAATATATCACTAAAATCAAATCCAGAGAAGTCATATCCTGCTCCACCATTCATTTGGTCAAATGCTGCATGACCAAATTGATCATATTGTTTACGCTTATCAGGATCAGATAATACAGCATAAGCTTCTTGTGCTTCTTTAAATTTTTCTGCTGCACCAGGTTCTTTATTAACATCAGGGTGATATTTCTTTGCTAATTTTCTAAATGCACTCTTAATAGTTTTATCATCAGCATTTTTATCAACACCTAAGACTTCATAGTAATCCCTTTTATCTTTTGACATTCACTACACCTCTTTTCAATTTCATAATACTTATCAATTAAATCTTCATAATACTTAATAGCAGATTCATATACTTCTTTACTAGTTAAATCAATATCTAATACCTCAAATACTTCTGTTGGCCATTTATCACTACCTGTAGATAAAAATTTAATATATTTATCTAACATTTCTTTATTACCTTTTAATATTTCGCTAGCTACATAGCTTGCTACTGAAATACAGAATGCATATGAGTATAAATAGAAGAACATATAGAAATGACTTCTTCTTTTCCATGATACACTAGAATATTCATCTAAATTTACTTCATTTCCATAATATTTCTTTTGTGATTCAATATCAAGATTATCCATATAATCGTTTGTTATTGTACCGCCAGATTCTACATATTTATAGAAATCTTGTTCCATATGTCCTTCTCTTACAGCACCAAATAAATTACTATTAATAACACCAATAATATTTGATAAACCAGCCAATTTTTCTTCATCAGTATTTCCATATTCAGCTAAATATGATGATAATAAACATTCATTTGTTAAACTAGCTACCTCTGCAATTATACTAGATGCGCTTCTATATTGTATTGGATTATTTTCAATTAAATATTGATGATGTACATTATGTCCACCTTCATGAATTAATGTAGACACTGAATCTAAATTATTATTAAAACTCATTAATATTCTAGAATTTTTATCATGTGTAGAAATACAATATCCTCCAGCACATTTACCTTTATATTGCGCATAATCAACATGTCTTTCGTCAATTATTTTTTTAAAATGTTTTACATAATCTTCACCTAATGGTTCAATTGCTTTTAAACATAAATTTTGTGCTTCTTCTACACTATATTCTTTATCAAAATTATTTAAATCTAAATTTAAATCATATTGATATAATTCATCTAAACCTTTTACTTTCTTAAATAATTTTAAATATTTTTGATATTTATCTACATTTTCTTCTACTGTATTTATTAATGTTTCAAATGCTTCATTTGGCATATTTAATCCAAATAGTTTAGAATCAAAACAATTTTTATATTTTCTAATTTTACATATAGCAATATTAGATTTAACATATGAATCTAAAAATTGTGCTGAACTAGTTCCATATTGATTAACTACTTTAGATAATTTTTCTCTAACTTCTTTTCTTATATTTCTATCTTTATTTTTAGATAGTTTTCTATAATTAGTTGCTGTAATTACTTCTTTTTCACCATCAATTTCAACAGTTCCATAATCATGTTCAGAATTTAACATTGTAGATGACATATCTTCAAAATGATCTATAGCACTAGATAATTCATTAACAATTATTTCTTCACTTTCGCTTAATATATGTTCTTTATCACGATATATTTTATCTAAATAACTTTTATATTCATTTAGTTTAGGATTACTTATAAATAATTTATCATATTCTTCTTTTGATAATTTAAGTAATTCAGGTTCAAAGAAACTTGTATTAGTACTATACTTAGTATATAAATCTTCTGATTTAGCTTTTCTACTTATAGATTCTGAAACTCCTAATTCTAAATCAAATATTAAATATGAATATACATATAAATTTTCTACTTTAGCACTTGTTTCTATATCTTCTTTTAAAAATTCATATAATTTATTTGAATCATTACAACAACCACTATACTTTTTTAAATCATCTACTAATTTAACTGCTTCATTATAATTTTTTTCAAACTCTTCATTATTTTTATAATATTCAGTTAAATCACATTTATATTTTTCAGGTACATCTGCTCTAGTATTATATTTTTCCATAAATTGTCCTTTCTGTAATTAAAAGTCAAAGTTCTAGTTTCCTAGAACTTTACTTTTATTTTTCTTCATATTCAGCATCCATTACATCGTCATTTTTAGATTTAGTATCAGTTTCATGGTTATCATCACTTGTTGTATTTGATTCTGCTTCTCTTGCTTTAGCAGCTTCTTCATATACTTTACTTGCTAAAGACATAGCTGTTTCTTGTAAAGCTTCTTGTTTAGATTTGATTTCATCAATATCATCACCTTCTAAAGCTTTCTTTAAATCTTTAATTTGTTCTTCAGCTTTTTCTTTATCTTTCTTATCTGCTTTATCTCCTAAATCTTTAATAGCTTTTTCTGTAGCAAATATCATTTGTTCTGCATCGTTTCTAGCATCTGCATCATTTTTTCTCTTTTCATCTGCTTCACGATTCTTTTCAGCTTCTTTTACCATCTTATCAATTTCGTCATCTGATAAGTTAGTTGATGCTGTAATTGTAATAGATTGTTCTTTATTAGTTCCTAAATCTTTAGCTCTAACATTAACAATACCATTAGCATCTATATCAAATGTAACTTCAATTTGTGGAACACCTCTTGGAGCTGGAGGTATATTTGTTAATTGGAATCTTCCTAAAGTTTTATTGTCTGCAGCCATACTTCTTTCACCTTGTAAAATGTGGATATCTACGGCTGGTTGATTATCTGCAGCAGTTGAGAATACTTGTGATTTACTTGTTGGAATTGTAGTATTTCTTGGAATTAATACTGTACATACT
>CADBNE010000021.1 GCA_902795975.1 uncultured Erysipelotrichaceae bacterium | reverse complement strand
AAGCAATCTTTCAAATATATAGGGTGTATAAATTAAATATATTCGCCTTGCAGCAAGGTTACAAATAACCCCTATAGGTAATTACACTTTATATATTCAAAGAAAGCGCTGCTTTTTCATCGCAGTTATAATTATATTATCTTATTTTGATAATGTCAAGTTTTAATATATAAAAAATATTTATATTTAGTCGAAAAATAAATAAATTTATGATATACTTAATAATAGGTGATAGTATGGGTAATTCAACATTAATTATAGTTACACTAATTATATTACTTATAAGTCTAATTATTGGTGTTATATGTTTTATCCGAATTAAGAAAACAAAACGTATAAAAGAAGCATTAGGTAAGTTAGAATTTGAAAAGAATAGAATTGATTCTTCACCTATAATTCCAGAACTTGCTAAAGTAGAAAAATATTTAAATAGCGATAAATTAAAAGCTATGTATGCAGAATGGAAATATAGATTAGAAGAAATACAAGAAAAAGATATACCACGTTTAAGTGATATGATACTTGAAACTGAATATTCTTTATCTCAAAAAGATTATAAGACTACTATATATAAATTAGCTAAATTAGAAATGGAAACATATAAAGTAAAAACTAACTCTGAATTTTTATTAGGTGAAATAAAAGAAATTACACATAGTGAAGAAAGAAGTAGAGTTACAATTACTGAGCTAAAAGTTAAATATAGAGAATTATTACAAAAATTTGAAGATTCTAAATCTGAATTTGGTACAGTAGCATCAGTAGTAGAAAATCAATTTGGAAATATTTCAAAGGAATTTGAAGAATATGAAAATATTATGGATAATAAAGATTATGCAGAAGTAAGTGGAATACTTAGAAAGATAGATGATTTACTAGCTCATATGTCCATAGTAATATCTGAAGTACCATCTATAATATTATTAGGTACTAATGTATTACCTAAAAAGATATCTGAAGTAGAAGAGTCTTATTATCAAATGTTAAAAGCAGATTATCCATTAGATTATTTAAATGTTGAATATAATATAGAAGAAGCTAATAAAAAAATAAATGATATATTAGTTAAAACTAAGAGTTTAAATCTAGAAGATAGTTTATTTGAATTAAAAGTATTAATTGATTATTTTGAATCATTATTTGGTGATTTTGATAAAGAAAAAAGATCAAGAGCTAGATTTTCTGAGACAAATAATAATTTTAAAACAAGATTAAGAAAAATAAATGATGTTGTAAATGATGTATTTTCACAATTAGAAGATTTAAAAAATGTATATAATTTAACAGAAGATAGTATGGCATTATTATGTGAAATAAATGATAAATTACAATTTTTAAATGATGATTATGAAGTATTAATGGAACATGCTCATCAAAATAATTTTCCTTATTCTAAATTATTAAGTGAATTAGAAAATATTACTAATAGATTAACAAAGTTAGAAGACGACTTAGATACAACATTAGATACATTAGGTAATATGAGAGATGATGAGATAAGAGCTCGTGAACAATTAGAAGAAATAAAAGTGATACTTAAAAATTCTAAATTGAAAATGAGGGAATATAATTTACCTGTGATTCCACAAAGTTATTATGTAGAATTAAATGAAGCAAGTTATGCTATTAGGGAAATTGTAAAAGAATTAGAAAAAAAACCAATTACTATTAGTGTATTAAATACTAGAGTAGATACAGCAAGAGATTTAGTTTTAAAACTATATTCTAAGACATGTGAAATACTTAAGTATGCAGCACTAGCTGAGACTATATTAGTATATAGTAATAGATATAGAGCTAATTATGAAGGATTAAGTAATAAAATAAATTTATCAGAACAATTATTTTTAAAAGGTGAATATCAAAAATCATTAGAATTAACTACTAGTTTATTAAGTAGAATAGAGCCAGGAATATATGAAAGATTACTTTCTAATTATGATTTAGTAAGGGGAGAGAATAATGGATAGAGGAAATACTTTTATTGATAGTGATTTTGAAGAAATAAAAAATAGTGAAGATGAAACAAATTTAATCACAAAATTAAATACACCTATAAATATATTATTAAGTGCTATAATATGGGCTGTTTTTCTACTTATAATAATAACTGGAATAGTATTGTAAAAACTATTATTTATATAATAGTTTTTTTTGTAATTTTAATAAATTATGTTATACTTATTATAGTAGGAGTAGTGTATATGTATGTATAATAAAGTTAGTGATAAAATTAAAGAGGGTATGCTAAATGATAGTTTTAGAATAATATATATAGTTTTATTTATATCATCTATTATTTTTGTAACTGTTATAAGTAGTAATTTGGTTATAGGAAGTACTTATAAAGAAAAAGGAGTAAAAGCATTAAGCGAAAAACATAGTAATAAAAATTCAAATATTGAAAAAATAAAATATGCATCATATAAAGTAACTCATAAGTATGAACAATTAGATGGAACATATAGCATTGAAGATAAAGTGTTAAATGGTACTATAGATACTGAAGTAACTCCAGAAGTGATTACAAAGGAAGGCTATATAGCTCCTTTACAACAAACAGTTAAAATTAATAAAGATAACACTACAATGATTGAATATGTATATGATTTAGAAGAATATGATTTATTAGTAAATGATTATGATAAAGTAAATGAAGGAAATATATCAGGAAAATATAAATATGGTACAGAGGTTAAATTAAGTGCTAAAGAAATAGATGGTTATAAATTTGTTAAATGGTCTAATGATTCAACAGATAAATCTATTACATTAGTTATTAAAGAAAAAACTGAAATTGGACCTATATATGAAAAAATACCAGAAAAAACTGTGCCTGTAAGTAATAAAACAAGTAATAAACCTGTAGAACGAGTTGTTATTTATACAGTTAAATTAGATGGTAATGGTGGAAAAATAAATAATAATACTATTAAAGTAGAAAAGGGTAAAACAATAACTAGTTTACCTACACCAACTGTAACAGATACTATGAATATAAAATTCTTAGGATGGTATACAAGTAAAACAGGTGGTACAAAAGTATCTGTTGGATATAAACCAACTAAAGATATAACATTATATGCTAGATATGATAATAAATGTTCTAAATTTATTAATGATTCATTAATTAAAATAGCATCTAATGTATTTAATAATGTAGGATATTATCCTATAGGATGTGAAAAAACAGTAGATTTAGATTTAAATGATGATGGTTCAATAGATAAGACAACAAAAATAAGAATAGTAAATAATACATTACCTGATGAATGTTTTGGATCTAGTCAACCAAGAATGGCGTGTGGATTTGTAGTTGAATTTGAAGAAATTATAGGTAGGGGTACATTAAGTTATGGGGATAATTTATATTCAAAAATAAAAGATAATTTTCCTGATGTATTTATATCAGAACTTACTCCAACAGCTTTATATGGAACTAAAAATAATAATATACATGAGATAACTAATACTAAACAATTAGATTATTATAAGAAAATAGGTACTACTAGAAGTAATAGTAGTGCTACAATAAAAAAATATAATGGTAGAGTAAATGATTGGCTTTTATTAGCATATGTAAATGATTCAGAAAATGATAATTTAAATTTCTATAAGGTTGGTAATGATGGAAAATTAACTAAATCATCATACAATACAGAAGCAAATTTTGGATTTTCTCCAGCAATAAGATTCTTTGATAAAGATTCATTACCAAATGCATGTGCTGGTGGATGTTATCCATATAATCAAGGTCATTAATTATTAGTAAAAAATTAATATTGAGTAAATATTAATTTTTTTCTTTTAACCGAAAAAAATATATAGAATATAATATAGTGATATTAAAAATTTCTATATTAGGAATATTTAATATATTAAATTTCGATAATCAAACATCATAATTTGTGATACAATATTAAAGTATATTATTGGAAAGGTACCATTAGTCACATTTGATAAACCCTTATAAATAAAGGAATTTAAAATTGATTTGCCAAGGTTAAAATTTTGTGCTAAAATAGATTTCGCTGTCTGTTAAATGGAGGGATTTATGATTTCGAAGCGGAAGAGAAATACGATACTTGCGTATTGTATGGCGACTGTGGTAATGCTTTGCGTGTTAGCTTCAAACGTGTTTAAAGTAACTACAAGTTTAAAAACAAATACTAAAAAATTAGTTGCTGGAAACAATTATGTAGAAACATCAGAGATTTCATATGGTTTGGTAGCAATAGAAGCATCATCATGCATAGAAGACAAAGATACACAAAATGTGACAGAACAAAAAGAAGAGAAAAAAGAAGAAAGTGAAAAAGAGTCTGCAAAGGCTAATGAAGATAAAAAAGAAAGTAGTAAGAGTAATGAGACTAAGGCAGCTAAGTCTAATTCGAATAAGACAAAGTCAAATAAAACTACTACTAAGAAAAAAAGTAATACTACTGTAAAAAAGAGTAATACTACAAAGAAAAAAACAACTAAGAAAAGTAATACAACTGCAACAAAGAAGACTACAAATGAAGAAGATGTTGTTACAACATCATCAAATTCAAGTTTGGGAGTACAAATTGTAAATTATGCTAAACAATTTAATGGTAACCCATATGTATATGGTGGTACAAGTTTAACAAAAGGTGCAGATTGTAGTGGATTCGTACAAAGTGTTTATAAACATTTTGGTATAAAATTACCAAGAGGTGCTACTTCACAATCTAGAGTTGGTAAGAAGGTAGCATGGAATGCTTTACAACCTGGGGACTTAATATTCTACGGTCATGGTAGTCATACTAAGATTGCCCATGTTGCAATTTATATTGGTAATGGTAAAATAATTCACGCTCAAACACCAAGAGATGGTATTGGTATAACAACATACAATATCATGACAAAAGTCACAGCACGTCGTGTAATATAAAAAAGTAGATTTTCTACTTTTTTTTTGATATAATGCCTAGGAGGTGTTCTTATATGAAAAAAATGATACTTATCAAATATGGAGAACTAACAACTAAAAAAGGTAATAGAAAATTATTTATTAAATTATTAGTTAATAATATTAATTCTATATTAAAAGGTATTGATTATAGAATTAATTATGATAGAGTTCGTATGTATATTGAATCAGATGATATTGATACAGTTATATCTAAATTAAAAAATGTATTTGGTATTCATAGTATAGTTAAGTGTTATAAAGTTAATACTAATATAGAAGAGATTAAAGAATCTACTATATCTATATTAAAAGATATTAAGTTTAATACATTTAAAGTAGAAACTAATAGGGCAGATAAATCATTTGAAATACCTAGTATGGAGTTTAGTAGAATATTAGGTGGACATATACTTAAAAATATTGATTGTAAGGTAGATGTTCATAATCCTGATTTATTAGTTAAAGTAGAAATACGTAGTGATGCTACATATATATATTCAGATGAAATAAAAGGATTAGGTGGATATCCTGTAGGTGTACAAGGTACAGGTTTATTAATGCTTAGTGGTGGAATAGATTCTCCAGTAGCAGGTTATTTAGCACTTAAAAGAGGTATAGATTTAGAATGTTTGTATTTTGAATCTCCTCCACATACTAGTTTAGAAGCTAAAAATAAAGTAATTAAATTAGCATCTATTATTAATTCTTATTCAGGTAATATTAAAGTAAATGTAGTACCATTTACTAAATTACAAGAAGCTATATATAAGAATGTAGATGATAGTTATGTTATAACTATCATGAGACGTATGATGTATAGAATAGCAGAAGAAGTAGTAAAAAGAAAACATTTAAAAGTTATTTTAAATGGTGAAAGTGTAGGACAAGTAGCTAGTCAAACATTATCAAGTATGATTGTAATAAATAATGTAACTAATTTACCTATAATACGTCCAGTTGCATGTTTAGATAAATTAGAAATAATAGATATTGCAACTAAAATAGGTACATATGAGACTAGTATATTACCATATGAAGATTGTTGTACTATATTTTTGCCTAAACATCCTGTAATTAATCCAGTATTGGAAAAATGTTTAGAATATGAAGCAAGATTTGATTATAAATCACTTGTTATGGAATGTGTAGATAATATTGAAACAATAACTAATTTAGTTGAAGAAAAAAATGATTTATTATAATATCATGTATTAAATTTAAAATTCTGTACATTATATTAATGTACGGGAGGTGAAGACATGAGAAAGTCACAAAATAAAAAGAATACAAATAATTCAAAACAAGCTATTGAAAAAATGAAATATGAAATAGCTTCTGAATTAGGTGTTAACATGGGTGCTAATGCTACAAGCCGTGATAATGGTTCTGTAGGTGGTGAAATGACTAAAAGATTAGTACAAATGGGAGAACAAAATTATAATGGATCATCTAAATAATAATATAAAGGTTACTGAATAATCAGTAATCTTTTTTATTTTTGTGTCAATTTGACATTTTTTAATTATTTATATATAATAATCCGTAATTTAAACACAAAGGGGATGTTTATAAATGAATATTGAAGCATTAGCAAGTATCTTCACTATAGAAGATGGTATGTTTAAAATATTATTAGTAAAGAATAAAGTAGAACCATATAAGGGTTATTGGATACTTCCAGGTGGATTAGTATCTAAAGATAAAACTGTAGAACAAACTATAGAAGAAAAAATAGAACAATTTGGATTAAAGAATTTAAACTTTGAACAATGTTGTGTTTTTTCAGATGTAGAGAGAGTTCCTAATAAAAGAGTCATTGCTGTATCACTTATGAGTATAGTAGATGAATTTAAAATTAAAGCATTAGAAAATAGATCAAATTATGAAATTTCTTGGTTTTCTATTGATAAATTACCAAAAATAGGGTATGATCATAGTAGAGTAATTGAGGGAACTGTTTCTGAACTGAAGAAAAAGTTGAATCAAAGTCATACGCTTCAACAAATATTTCCAAGTGATTTTACATTACCTGAAATTCAAAAAATATACGAGCAGGTGTTAACTAAAGAATTAGATAGAAGAAATTTTAGAAAAAAATTTTTAAAATTAGATTTAATTGAAGAAACAGGGTATAAAGCACCATCTGTGACAGGAAGACCTGCCAAACTATATAAATTTAAAGAAGACATAGATAATGTAATTTTATTTTAGATAGGGTGGTTTTATATTATGAGGAAAGATAATTCAACAATAGCACGATACTTTATATTTCTAATTATTGTTTTTATTGTGTGGATTGTTATCTTCAGTAAAGCTAGTAAATCTGGAAACTTACAAACATTCTTTGGAAGTAAGGATAAATCATTATATATAATAAATAATAAATAAGTTGGTAAATTACCAACTTATTTTTATTTATGCTATAATATATCACATTGGGGGTTTTTTTATGGATGATTTAAAATTTATAAAAAAATATTATGGTGAAGAGATGATGCATCTGTGTAGAGATTCATTTTCTACTATATTAGAAGAAAAAGGAAAATTATCAGAATTAATGGACACAACTTTTGTACATT
Organism: uncultured Erysipelotrichaceae bacterium; assembly: GCA_902795975.1. The sequence continues at coordinate 3,318 of CADBNE010000021.1, read as the reverse complement.
CAAAAAAAATATATAAAGATATATCTAAGAATCATTTAATAGAGAAATTTAAAGAATTTATGTTAAATAAATATAAAAATCAAAATGAAGAATTAGTTTCAACTAATAAAAATCCATTTGAGTTAATGAAAGAAGCTGGATATACTTTATATGAATGTAATAATGAAGAAGATATATTAAACTTTAAAAAATATTATATAGAAGATGAAGAACTATGTACATTTAGAGGTAATAGATTAGAAGTGTGCTATGTATTTTTTGCTGTTAAAGAAGGTGCTGATAAATTAGATAGAAGTAAATTTACTAATCCAGAAAGACAAGATGAATATGGTACATCAGTAATAAGTATTCAATTTTCTAGAAATGATTATAATTTATCTATAAAAAATAGATATAATCATACAGTACATAATCCTGATGCTACATATTCTAATAATTTAGAAAATATTATTCCAGGATTAACTGATAGTTTTGAAAAATATTTAAATCATTCCATTAACTATAATAAAAATGATAAGTTTGAAATTCCAGGGTACACAGTTTTTAATGGTAAATATTATGAATATAATTATGAAATACATAATATATATTATTGTCCAAATAATATCATTATAGATAATGATAGAATGGTAGAGTATGAAAAAGAAAAATATATATTAGCTGATTATTATACTATTAATCTAAAAGATAAAGTTATATACTTATATGATGCAGAAATAGATGATGGTTTTATAAAAATATATAAGGATATAGAAAAGATATATGTAAAAAATGATAATGATAAAAAAATTGTAACTATTGTTACTAAAGATGGAGAAGAATCAAAAATAATCATAAGCAAAGATATTAATCAAATAATAGGATATGAAAATAATAATATTAAAGAATTAGAATATGGTTTTATGTATCATTGCTATGATTTAGAAAATATTAATTTACCTAATCTAGAAGTGATTGATAATTTTTGTTTTACTGAATGTAGATCAATAGAAAACTTATATTTTCCAAAAGTAAGAGAAATAGGTAGTAGCTGTTTTAAACATACATATGATATGAAAAAAATTGATATGCCAAATTTAATAAGTGTGGATAATTATAGTTTTTCATATTGTAATCACTTAGAAGAAGTAATTTTACCTAATTTAGAAAAAATAAGTTATGAATGCTTTAATAATTGCAATTCATTAGAAAATTTATATTTACCAAAATTAAAAGAAATGGGAAGTTCTTCTTTTAGAGATACTAAATTATTACAAAAAATATATTTACCTGAATTAATAGAACTAGATAGTTATTGTTTTGTAGAAAGTGATTCTTTAGAAATAATAGATATACCTAAACTAAAGGAATTAGGTAATAATTGTTTTGAACGTGTATACAAATTAAAAGAAATTAATATGCCTTCGTTAGAAAAAATGTGTGGTGAAAATTTTAGACATGGTGGGAATATAGAAAAAATATATTTACCTGAATTAAAGACTATGAGATATAATTGTTTTAATTACTTTGAAGAGATAGGGTATTTAGATTTACCTAAGTTAGAAGTTATAACAGAATTTTGTTTTGCATGTTGTGATATAAAAAGAATAAATGTACCTTATTTAAGAGTAGATGTTAATGCTAAAATAAATAAAACTATCAGAAGACAAAACTTTAGATTAATGCCTAAAAGACTTGTAGATAAGTTTAAAAAATTACTTAGAGGAGAAGAAAAGGGTAAGTGCAAAATATATAAATAATGAGTGATTTTTATCACTCTTATTTTATTTTAAATATAAAATGTAAAAAAGCTGAAAAAATATATAAAAATCTGTTGACACAATAACACAATAGTGTTATATTATTAATGCGTTTTAATTTGGATTTGCTTAGGCAAATCTATAATTAAGAGTAAAAAAGAAACACCTGGTGGTGTGCAAAGAAAGGAGACATTTATGCCAACTATAAATCAATTAGTTAGAAAAGGTAGATCTAATAAGACTAGAAAACCAAAAGCACCAGTTTTGAGAATTGGATATAACAGTAAAGATAAAAAACAAACTGATCAAAATTCTCCACAAAAACGTGGTGTATGTACTCGTGTTGGAACAATGACACCTAAGAAACCAAACTCAGCATTACGTAAATATGCTCGTGTTAGATTATCAAACGGAATGGAAGTTACAGCTTATATTCCAGGAGAAGGACACAACTTACAAGAACACAGCGTTGTAATGATTCGTGGTGGACGTGTTAAGGACCTTATCGGTGTTCGTTATCACATTATCCGTGGAACATTAGATACAGCTGGTGTTGAAAACCGTCGTCAAGGACGTTCTAAATATGGTGCTAAAAAACCAAAAGATAAAAAATAAAAATTAGAAAAGTAAGGAGGAATAATAATGCGTAAAAGACGTGCAGTTAAAAGAGACGTTTTACCAGATCCAATATACAATTCTAAGTTAGTTACTAAATTAGTTAATAGTATAATGAAAGATGGTAAAAAAGGAATTGCTCAAACTATACTTTATCAAGCATTTGATATGGTAAAAGAGAAAACTGGGGAAGATCCAATGGAAGTATTCAACAAAGCAATGGAAAATATTACTCCTCAATTAGAAGTTAAATCTCGTAGAGTTGGTGGTTCTAACTATCAAGTACCAATTGAAGTAACTCCTGCAAGAGGACAAGCATTAGCGCTTCGTTGGTTAGTTAAATTTGCTAGAGATAGAAAAGGTCGTGGTATGGCTGATAATTTAGCAAGTGAATTAATAGATGCTTCAAACGGAATGGGTGGAGCTGTTAAGAAACGTGAAGATACACATAGAATGGCAGAAGCTAATAAAGCATTTGCACATTATCGTTGGTAGAAAGGAGAAAAAAGTATGGCACGTGAAACATCATTATTACAAACAAGAAACTTTGGTATAATGGCGCATATCGATGCTGGTAAAACTACATGTACTGAACGTGTTTTATTCCATACACATAAGATTCATAAAATTGGAGAAACTCATGAAGGTGAGTCTCAAATGGATTGGATGGAACAAGAAAAGGAACGTGGTATTACAATTACTTCAGCAGCAACAACTGCATACTGGAAAGGATATAGATTTAACATTATCGATACTCCAGGACACGTAGACTTTACTGTAGAAGTTAGTCGTAGTTTAAGAGTTCTAGACGGTGCTATTGCCCTTCTTGATGCTCAAGCTGGTGTTGAACCACAAACTGAAACTGTATGGCGTCAAGCTACTGAATTCAAAGTACCAAGATTAATATTTGCTAATAAGATGGATAAGATGGGGGCAAACTTTGAATATACACTAGGAACAATTT
>CADBNE010000020.1 GCA_902795975.1 uncultured Erysipelotrichaceae bacterium | reverse complement strand
GAAAAACATTACAGTATAAAAGAATATTTCAAATAATATGTCTTTAAAATATCTATGTCTATCTTTTTCCATAACGAAATAAAAATTGAAGAATACTAATAATGCTATTAATAATAGTATTATTTTATATCCTGAGAGAAAATTTATAATAAAGGTATTAGTAAAAAGTACAATAAATAATACTAGCATAAATATTAGTAGTTTTTTATAGCCTTTTTTCATATTATCCTCCCATTTTTATTCATTTAATAACATGCTTTAAGGCAACTTATGTTGCCTTAAAGTCATATTTTATTAATCAACTGAATCATATTTTAATGTTATGCTTGGTAATGTAACATCGAAGTCTCCATCAGCAATTCCTGATCCTGATGCATATGTTATTGTTACACTAACTGGTTCAGCAGTATTTGTTGCTAGTGAGTGACTTGAGATACTACTTACTGTTTCAGTAGTTGTTACAGTTTTAGTACTCTCACCAACTGTAATGCTTAAACTTATTCCATTACATGCTGCATCTACTAAACTTTGTGTTGTTGTATTTTTAGCTGTACATGTTTTTGAACCAGTGAAAGTGATACTATTTAAATATGCAATATATTCACCATCATTAAATGAATTAAATGAATATGTTACGGATTGTCCTGGTTCAGTGAATGTTGCTTTTAAATTAGATATTGTTGGATCTCCAGAATTACTAATTGTTGCATTTGTTCCACTAAAGCCTGTTACATTTTGTGGACTAAGTGTTGGTGTAATGGCATTTGTTTGTACTGATTGATCACTTGATGAAAATTTAACACTAAATAGATTAGCATCTGGTGTTACTTCAGCTGATGAATTGATTATTAAGTTACTTGAGAAAGCAGAGTAACCGATTGCTACACCAACTGCACCTACTAATATTGCAATTATTGCTATTAATTTATAACTTTTGTTCTCACTCATTTTTTCACCTCCCTACATTGAAATATATTTGTTTTTTGCAAAAAACAATTATTCTTTTCTTTAATTTTGAATAATTATTTATAATAGTATGATCTTCCTATACTACTATAAAGAAATTATAACATTTTTTTACATTTTTAAAAACATTTCTTTACATTTTTTTGCTATTTTAATGATAAAAAAATAAGTGTCTTATGTGTATTATTAAAATGGGGTATAAAATATACTATTTTTTTTATGATATAATTATTTTTAGGAGATGATATTTTGTTTAATAAGAAGATTCTATTTGTTTTATTAATAATATTGTTAGTAGGAGGAATTATATTTATGTTTTTAAATAAAAAATTATTTAGCCCTAAAAAAGAAATAAATTCTATTAAATTAATTGAATATGGTTATGGTGATGGTAGAACAATTTATGGTCATACTAAATATACTTTAAAATGTGATGATAAGTGTATTCTTACTTCTAAGTTGGATGGGTTTCCTGATGAAGAAGTTTTTGTTGTAGAAATAGGTGATAGTGATGTTGATAAGATTATTAAATTATTTAATGAATATAATGTAGCTTCATGGGATGGTTTTAGAAAATCTGATAAATATGTATTAGATGGAACTAGTTTTAGTTTTAATGTTGAAACTAAAGATGGCCAAAAGATTTATGCATCTGGTTATATGAAATGGCCTAAGAATTATCGTGAAGTTATAGATGGTATGGTTTCAATATTTGAAAAAGCTAATGATACATTAAGTTTTATGTTATTTGATCATGAAAATTATAAAGGTTTTGATGTTAGAAATGTTGTTAAAGTAATAGATGATTTTTATGGTGAAGGTGGGGTAGAAACTAAAGAATATACTGAAGAAAAAGATATCAATAGTTTATATGAGAGATTTAATCACTATAAACTTGGAATAGAAACAAATCAAGCATGTGAAGATAATACTCATAAATATAGATTTATTATGAAAGATGGAAAAGAATATGTTATTGAAGTAGAATGTGATTGGATAGTTCTTGATGGTAAGAGATATATTTATAGATACGCATAATAAAAAGACCAAATGGTCTTTTTTATGCGATAAAGGCATTTCCAAATACTAGGATAGAATTCATTATTGATAATGACAAATACAATATAATAATTACTATATTGTATTTTTTCTTTTCATTAATAAATGGTAAAAGGTATACTGGGAATAGACCAAATACATATCTAAAGAAGCTTACTGATGGTATAGTGTTCCATGTATAATCTCGACATGTTGTTGTGAAAAGAAGTAATGATACTATTATATAAATTGAAAATACTGTTTCTTTTTTAAAATATTTAATAGCTAGGAATAATGCTATAAAGTAAAATAACCAGTTTTGGATAAATACATAGTAATATGGTACATTATTATGATTATTAATTAAAAACTCTATATCTCTTATTAAGATTGATATTATATTAGAACTAATTCTACCCCAATGTGTATATTGTACATTTATATATTTAAAGAAATCACCTGTAGTAATTAGTAAATAGATTGGATAAGAAAAACCTATTATAGCTGTTGGAATAGATAATAAAACTATGTCTTTAAATTTGATATTTTTTTTGTATAAATCATATAGCATTTTTAAACCAATTGCTCCTAAAAGAACTATTCCAGTATTTCTTGTAATCATTGATAAACCTAAGAATATTCCACATAGTAGATACTTTTTGTTTATATATAGATAATATGATAATAGCGTTAGTAATAAATATAGACTTTCTGTATAGGCTATTGAATTGAATACTAAATTAGGTGAAAAGATATAGGCAATTATTATATACATTTTGTTTTTATTTTTATTATCTATAATTAAATATAAAACTAAAACAGATAAATATGAAAATATATTACTTAGTATTATGGCAGATGCTTCATATGATGGAATAATTATATGAAATAGTCTAATTAATAAAGGATATAATGGGAAGAAGGCATATAATAGTTCTTTAGAATAACCTGTTTCTGCTATTGTTAAATAGTGTTCTGCATCATATACATTTAAAAATGAAATGTTTTTATTCATAATAATAAAGACTATTAATAATAATCTTGATATTAAGAATAGAATAGTTATATTTTGTAAATCTCTTTTTTGTAGTTTATTCATATTATTCACCATTATAATTATAACATATTTTTTTATGTTATAATTGAAAGTAGGTGATATTGTGAGTAAACTATTATTAGTTAGTGGTTCATGTGCTGATCAAGATGTTGATGCTATAGTTAATGCGGCTAATAAAAATTTATTATCTGGTAGTGGTATATGTGGAGCTATATTTAAAAAGGCTGGTTATGAAGAATTAACAAATGCATGTAGATTAATTAATACACCTTTAAATGATGGGGAAGTTGCTATTACTTCTGCGTTTAATATTAATAATGCAAAATATATAATTCATGCTGTTGGACCTAATTTTAATATTAATAAATATGGTTTTGATAAATTATATAAT
>CADBNE010000019.1 GCA_902795975.1 uncultured Erysipelotrichaceae bacterium | reverse complement strand
GTTTCTATTATTATATGGCAATTACCATGTCCTAATAATATTTCTACTGCTATTTTGGGGTTATCATCCTTTTTATAAGCTAAATCTACTATTGCACCTGCGATACGATCAGCTAATTTATCTGGATGAGATGGGTTTACTTTTTCTATCATATTATACACACTCCTTAAATTCTTCTACATTTATTATTTTATTATTTTGTGCAGCCATAGCACAACTTGTTATACTTTCTAGTAAATATATGTATTTTTCTTTTAGATCTATCACAAAAGGATATTTACTATGACACATATATTCTTTATCTCTATAACCATCTTTAATCTTAAATTTATTATGAACATATTCATAAAATAGAGCTCGCTCTAGATATCCATGAGCTTGGACAAAATATTGTTTTTTCATATATCCTCCTTTCTACATCTCCTAGATCAAAAAAAGACTCAAGATAACTTGAGTCTTTAAAAGTTATCTTATAGATCTAGCATTACCACCTAATTTAATAGGTTGGTGTGACTTCATTGGGCTAGTCCCTCCATCACTCTTTATAAGATGTACATATATTATAACATATATTTTTTATTTGTATATACTTATCCTTTATATTCAGTATTATATCCATGATTTTCAGTTGGTCTTTTATCATTTGGATACATTACGTCAGTATAAATATCTTGTTGTAGTTTTTTTATCATACTGAACATTTCAGCATAATTAGAAATACTATCTAGTTTTGTTGTGGCTACTGTGAAATTTGTATGTCCATTTGATGTTACTGTAGCATCAATTAATTGGTTTGATGTTAAAATGATATCTCCTACATTAAATATTTGATCAAATATTCCTCTATGTAAATTAACATTAGACATTTCTGCAAATGACTTAGTATTATATTGTTTTGCAAATATACCACTTGATATATATATTGCTCTATCAGTTACAATATAATTTGTATTTCTATACTTTCTAAAAGTAAATAATATTCCTCCTAAATAAATCCATACAGGCATAAGGTGAAATAGGAAAAATCCAATTAAAAATATTCCTAATCCAGCTTCTTCAGCACCATTTGTAAATGCTTGACCAATAATAAAGAAATCAAATAGACCCCAAATTATTGCGAATGGTAATAATGGATTAAATATACTTTCAAATATGTAGCATATTTTTTTAGGTTTTCCTTCATATAAAATTTTTTCGTCTTTTCCTACTAATAATTTTAAATCTTTCATATAGTACTTCCTTTCATATTAGAAACTGTGGCCTCCGCCACCTCCTGAGTGACCTCCGCCACCTCCACCACCAGAGAATCCTCCGCCACCTGAGTGACTACTTCCTGAAGATTCACTAATTGGTGAATATTTTCTATGTGTTCCTGTTCTTGTCCCAACTACATTACTGATTTGAAATTCAATATCACAAGTATTTAACACTTCATTAGCTTTTGCTTTCTTTACTTTAGATACTCCTACTACGATGAAGAAATTAATGAAGAAAGCTAGCACTATAGCTATTACAACATTACTTGCATATCTCATTGGTTCTAATATTTTTCCACCATCTAATAATGTATTAATTTGATCGAATGCTACTGTAGCACATGTATAATAATCTTTATTTGTAGCATATTTATAAATATTATCTGTAATTATATATGCTTTACTTTTAGTGATTATATTATAATTAGCTCCATCTGAGAAAATATATATTTCTCTATTATCCATATCAATAAGTAATAAAGTTCCACTTTCTTGATTAAAGTTACTATGATAATAATCTTCTGCATAATAAGCTGTTGTTGTTGAATTTGAATCAATTGTTTTAAAAGCAATGTGACCATATTCTGTTAATGGTTCCATTTTATCTTTTAATTTATGAATTTGATCATCATTTAATAATTTAGCATCATCTTCAATAATTATTTTATTACCATTTTTTTCTTCTTTTATTGAAGTATGAACATATTCATTTGGTTGTGTTTCATCTGGCGTTTCCGTTTGTTCTGGTGCTTGTTGAGTATTTTCACCAGTTACATAATTATTTGGATCAATTGCTTTAACACTAAGAGTAATTGTGAATAATGCTACGAATACTAATAATAGTTTAAGTACTTTCTTATTCACTTTCGTCACCTCCTCTTTTTTCTAATTGAGGTAACTTATTAGATACCAACAAATTATGTTCTTTAACTAAGTCTTTAAATGATATTATTACTAACCCTAATGCAATTAGTGCTGCTGTATAATAATATGCATCATTTACAAAGTTACATAGTAAAGCTAGGAATGGTATTAATATAGCTATTAATTCTTTATAAATATATTTAAATATACCTTTTCCTTTTATTTTTTTATTTTCTTGTTTAAACATATATCCTTTATCATCTGTATGAAATTCTCTAGTTGATATACTTGATGCTTGAGATGTAGAGATTATTAAACTTATTATACTAGCTATAATTGAGAATACTGCAACTTTCTTAGGTGTTAATACTAATCCTGAAATATGAATTATTAAATAAATTATTACAGATAGTATAAGTGAACCAATTATGTATTTAATAAAATCTATTGGTAAATCTACTGCGACTTTTCCTGTTTGACCATTAATTACTGCATAGTGAATTTTCTTTTCTGATTTATCTCTTATAGCTAAGAAGTATACTGGGAACATTCCCATTTTTTTATCAATTACTCCTAGTGGAGCTGATGGATTACTACATCCAAATTTTGAATAAACATGAGTTTTTTGTAGTTTATCAGTTGCATCACTTTTAGCTACCGCAGTTGCTTCCGCATCATATACCGATTGATCAACATCACATGTATCTGCATAGTATCCTGTTAGATAATTAGGGTTAAAATCTTTCTTCAATTTATAATTATATGGGATTGAAGTTGAAAACTTATCATAGAATTTAGATACTAAGTCATAAGATATACCATCATATGAAGCATGCATATCTGCAGTTACAGTATATTCATCATATATTTGGTAATCACCTTCTCTATGAGAATATTTCTCTCCTTTATTTTTTGTTTTACCATCATATCCTACATGATAAATACAATATGGCATATATATACCTCTGAATTTTTCAACTACAACATCTGATTTCATATAACTAGGGGCAAATAATGCTTTAGATATTTTCTTTTTATATGCCGCAATGCATTCTTCTTTTGTTTTTTCAAATGGAATAATGAAATCAGGATTGTTTTGTTGCATCATTTTATCTTCAATCATTGCTTGAGAACCACAATAACTACAGAATGTTATTGCTGTTTCATCAAAAGTCATAAGAGTTGCCCCACATTGAGTACAACTATAAGTTTTACCAGAGAATGTATCTACTGGCTTATTTTCTTTTGCCATTTTTACTTCAGCAATTTCCTTTTCTGGATCAAATTTAGTACCACAATATTGACAAACTACTTGTTTCTCACCTGGTTTGTAGTCTAATTCTCCTCCACAACCTGGACATTTTATCATTTTATCACCTCTT
>CADBNE010000018.1 GCA_902795975.1 uncultured Erysipelotrichaceae bacterium | reverse complement strand
CAAATATTAAAACTGTTACAAAAACAGAGAAAAAACCAAAAGTTGTTGTTACATCAAATAAAGTAAGTAATAAAGTAAGTAATAAAATAAGTAATATAAATAGTAATAAAAATATAATTAAAAAATACAGAATTACTTATAAAAATGGAGAAGTAGTTACTACAAGTAGTGTTGATGAAAATGGTAAGGCGTTAGCACCCGCAATACCATCTAAAGATGGTTATGAAATTATTGGATGGTGTTTAAATGATGAAATCTATGATTTTTCAACTCCTATAACAAGTGATTTAGTTTTAGAAGCAAAGTATAAAAAAATAGAATTAGATAATTCTTCTAATTCTAATATGAATAATACTTCAAATTCGAATGATCCAATTCAAAATCAAATTGAAGAAGGAAAACAAAGTGAAATAAGCAATAGTAATAAAAATAGTAATTCAAATAATAATGAATAAAAAAATCAAGAATTAATCTTGATTTTTTTTTATTTTGAGAATGCTTTACGTGACATAGCATTTATTATTGTTAAAATGGCTAGTGCTGTAATAGAACCGCAAGCCATATAAAGTGTTTCTTTATTTTCTTTATTTCTGGCATCTATAATTGGTTTAACTTTATCCTCGTAGTTTTCACTTTCATATGCATCTTTAATAGCTTTTTTAATATCATCATCATATGATTCAGTGTATCCTTCAAAAGTTTTATCACCAATTATAATATATGGTACTCCTAGATTTTCAGTATCAGTTCCCATTTTTTCTGCTACTTTAAACATCATTTTGTTATTTGAACTTGAATACCATGTTTCATATTTTACTAATTTGTAATATTTACCATATTCTTCATCAATACTTTTAAAGAATTCAAATGCTCTGTGGCAATGAGGACATCCATCACCATAGAATATATAAACTTTTATTTTTTCTTTACTTGCTGCTTTTGCTGTTATAGGCATAAAAGTTAATACTAAACAACATATAGCAATTAATATTTTTTTCATTCATACCACTCTTTCTATCTACATAATATATACTAAATAAACGAGTATGTCAACTTTTATAATAATTTTTGAATTATTTTTCCTTTATTATCGTTATAAAAAATAGTAGCAATACTTCCATTTATAATGCTCATTTCAGGGTGTTTATGTCCAATATCAGCATCATATATTACAGGAATATTTAAATCATTTAATGCTCTTTTTAATCCTTCTTTAAAGGGTATATTATAAAAACTTGTTTCTGTAACACTTCTTCCGAATATAATACCTTTAGTATAGTTAAAATAGCCACAATATTTTATTTGGAGTAGTGCATTTATTAATGATTCAACATTTAAATCATAATTATCAAAATACCATATTATTCCATCGTCTTTATATTTATTTATAAAATCTGATGTTTTATCATATTTTGTTCCTATTAATGTTTTTATTACATCAATACATCCTCCAATTATTCTACCTTGTATTTCAAAATTATTTCTGTCATTTATTTCTTTCCAACATACTTTTTCATCTTTATAGAATTCTTCATATCCTGTTATATATTTGTGAAATTCATTTTCATAGTAATCATAGCTAAATTGAGTATTATTTGTTCCACTTATAAGTTCGATATTGTCAATAATACTTTGATGCCAATTATTCATGCCAAATGAACCAATATTATATCCATATATGGTTGCTATATCATAATTGGTTGTTATAGTATAAATCAAAGCTGTTATATCACTATATCCTTGAATCCATTTTGGATTTTTACAGATATTGTTATAATTGATATATGGTAGAATTTCCATTATAAAATCTCCACCAGTAGCGCATATAATCCATTTAATTTCGTTATTAGTTATTAAACTATCTATTTCTTCAGCAATAATTTCACTTGTGTTACTTTTTCCATTTAAATTATTTCGAACACTCGCTGTTTCTTTTGTTTTAAATCCATATTCATTTAATTTTTTGTAAGCATTGTCTACTCTTTTTTGCTTTATTTCATTTGTTATTCCATTTGATGGAGCACATACTCCAATGTATTCTTTTTCTTTTATAAAAGAAGGATATATCATAAAATCACCAAGATAATTATAACCTTTTACATTTTGTTTGTAAAATAATGAAATAATTATAATTCAGTTTAAAATATTTAGTGGTAAAATGATATAATTTAGTTAGAGGGATAATATGGAAAAACATAAGATTAAAAATATAAAAAAATCTATATATTATGAATATATTATTTCAAATAAATATGATTTTAATTTTCATTTAATTAGTATTGATAGTGATGATTTTAATTGTATTATACCTTGTACATATCAAATCAATTATGCACAATCAAACAATAGTTATAATGAAAAAGGGCATATATGTTTTTATAACGAAAAATATAATTATACATTAGATTTTACCAAAAAAGATTATGAATCTTTTAAAATTCATATGTCACATAAGGAAAAAGATATAAAAAAAAGGTTTACTAATTATAGAAACCAATTATTTTATGAGTTAATAAATAATAATAATGAATATATTTATATGTACTATAAAAATTATTATTTTAAATTATATACTAATCATAAAATGAGTATTAATGAATATTATGATATGTATTTAATACTAATGAGTATTAGTAATGAAAAAATATCTAAGAATATAGAATTATTAAAAGAATTATATTATTTTAATGATAATGGAATATATAGTATTTGTAATGATGTTGATTTAATTAGTTGTAATTTAAATGAATATACTAAAGATATTAAACTTGATGAAAATGATTATTTCATTGCAAATGATGATGATTATTTGGATTATAAAAGTAAGCAAACAAAGGTTGATACTATAAGTAAGGATATAATATCAAATGTTATGAATAATAACCAAAATCTAGATGCATTTAAATTTGCTAATCTTGGTTCATATAATGTTTTTGTTAATGGATATGATGAAATTATAGAATCTGATGAACTATCGATTAATGAAAAAAATACTTTAATCGAAAAAATGGTGTCACAAAAGCAAAATGAAACATATAGTAATAAAGATAAGATAAATAATGAATTTTATGATTATCTTATCAAATATTTAAAGAATAATTTAAATTATCAGTTATGGGATGTATATCATGTGAGAGAGTTTATTAATAATGATAAGTTTGATGTTAGTATAAATGATAATGATTTATATAAAGTATTTATGGATAATATAGATAATGAAGAAATATTAAATATGAAATTAGTTTTTGATAGTATTAAAAGTCACGAATTGAATATTTATCCAAATAAATATATTTTAAGATTATCATTATTAAATGGATTATTAAATAATTTAAAGATAATATTTGATGAAGATTATAATTTACTTGAATTAAATAAATAAATGTGTGATATAATAGAAATTGAATTGAGTTATTCAGTTTAGAAGGAGTGGTATGATGGAACTTAAAGGTTCAAAAACAGAACAAAATTTAATGACTGCATTTGCTGGAGAAAGTCAAGCACGTAATAAATATACTTATTTTGCAAGCAAAGCAAAAAAAGATGGTTATGAACAAATTGCAGCCATTTTTGAAGAGACTGCTAACAACGAGAAAGAACATGCAAAAATTTGGTTTAAATTATTAAATGGTGGTGAAATTCCATCAACAGAAGAAAATTTAAAAGCAGCTGCTGATGGTGAAAACTATGAGTGGACAGATATGTATGCAGAATTTGCCAAAACAGCTCGTGAGGAAGGGTTCGATCATATAGCATATCTTTTTGAAGGTGTTGCTAAAATTGAAAAGGAACATGAAGAAAGATATCGTAAATTACTTTCTAATATAGATGATAAATTGGTTTTCTCTAATGACGGAGATGCTATTTGGATTTGTAGAAATTGTGGACATGTACATATTGGTCCTGAAGCACCAAAGGTTTGTCCTATTTGTGCTCATCCACAATCATATTTTGAAAGAAAATCAAATAACTATTAAAAAAATTTCCCAATTTGGGAAATTTTTATTTTAATGTAATACTATCTTTATTCATATCTTTTGTATAATCATTTAATAAAGAAGTTATGTAATCATTTAATATATTGATTCTTTCTTCATCAGTATTATTTTCTAAATCAATATTTTTATTTGTTCTAGATTCAATCATAGATAATGCATCTTCTGGTGTAATTAATTCAAGATGACCTCTCATATTATTGTAATTTGTGAACCCATCATAATTATTTTTAGTTAAAAGCATATCAAGTGAATAGCATACAAATTCTGAGCCATCATATTCTATTTTTCCTTCTTCATATAAATTTTGATATTTAATATAAGTTGTATATATTGCTTCTTCTAGTAAAGCTTGTTTTAATAAAGGCAAATCCTTGATTAAATTATTCATATAGTTTTGTAAGTTATCTTTTGTATTGTATAAGATTGTTAATAAATCACTACGAATATTTATAATTTTTTGCCTTAAATTTTTCTTTCTTGTTATACTTTTTGGATCAGATGTAGCAATAAATATTCTTATTCTTTTCATTGCTATGACAATAGCTTCCTCAATCATATCAAAATATTTCATATCAGGATTCTTTTCTTGAAGTTTATTAATTTCTATTTCAGCTAATCCGTTAATTATCTCTTTTAATTTACCATCAATATTATTTTTAATAATATCTATTTCTTCGTCTGATTTTTCAACAAACTCTAATACTTTAATTTCATCGTTTGCTAAAAGTAAAAATAATTCTTCTATTGTTGTATTATATTTTGTAAGAAAATCATTTAGTTTTTGAATAAAATTATTTGAAACAACTTCTTCTCTAAGTGAACAATCACTTGTAATATATGTAGGATTTCCAGAACTGATATAGCCTTTGATTCCATTTAAAGCATTATCAACTCCATATTTTTTTCCATGTATTTTTATTATTGCAGTTATACATCTTAATACGCATAATTCATCTTTTTGTTCTGTTACACTTTGAATATTGTTATATTCACTAAACATTTCAAAGAAATCTTTCTCACCAAAATTATCTTTATTTGCGGATATAATTAATTTTGTTATTTGTTTATCAGTAAGAATATTTCTTTCGTATGAAACATTTTTATTAAAAGATGCAAGTTTTATTTTAGAAAAATCAGTAAATTTTTCATATTCATTTGTATATATTTCACTTACATAATTATAGAAATCTGTACAATCAATACTATCTAAATTATTATTATCTTTTTTTTCGTTAATATAATCATATATGTATTTAACTAAAACACTATGATATGACATGTTTGCATCTAGTGTGAAGGCTATACCCTTATAATTAAAGCAAAATGGACTTGGTTTACGTAATCCTTCTTTAATATATTCATCATTGTTTACATATTCAACAATTGCTTTAGCATCATTTATATTTGAAACACGCACAACTATATTATCTATACGTATTTCTTTAGCAACTTTTGATTGATAAGCGATATTATTATCATTTAAAAAATTAATTATTTTTTCAAAACTTATTTTTAAGTGCTTATAATCTATAGGAATATAAATTTTTAATGGATTATTTATTGCCATTACATCTTTTTCTCTATTACCAAATCGACAAAAGTAATTAATTATATTTTTGTTAGTTCTATTATTTTTTAAGAATGTTTTTTGCCATTCATTGAACCATCCTTCTTCAGCAATATTTTTATCGTATTCATCACCTGATACATCTAATTTTGTAATCCATTCATAAAATGTATCTTGTGAAAAACTTATGTCAGGATTTTCTTTAAGTATATCTCTTAAAAAATGGAAAAATGAATTAACTCTAGTTAAATTTTCATTCATCGCTACCATCTCCTAAATTAATTGTTTTTTCTAAATTATTAAAATTAATATTTGTTTTTTCAAAAAATAAATTTGGATCAAATTCAATTGTATCCTCTAAATTAATACTATCAGAGAAGATATCATAACTTGTAGCGCCTTCTGTAAGTTTATCTTTAAGTTCTATTGTCTCTCCATTATATAATACTTTCATACACTACACCATCCTAATAAAAGTATACCATATAAATAGTAAAAACATCTACAAATTTATCTCCAAATATGGTAAAATGTGTAAAGAGGATACAAAATAGGAGGAATAGAATGATAGAAGAAATTAATGATGAAATGTTAGATAAAATAAATAGATATTGGAACGCTGCTAATTATTTATCAGTTGGTCAATTATATTTATTAGATAATCCATTACTAAGAGAACCTCTTAAAAGAGAACATATAAAATCAAAGATAGTTGGACACTGGGGAACTGTTCCTGGACAAAACTTTATATATGCACATCTTAATAGAGTAATTAATAAATATGATTTAGATATGATTTATATATCAGGACCTGGTCATGGTGGTAATTTCATGGTTGCTAATACATATCTTGAAGGTTCTTATAGTGAAGTATATCCAAATGTAAGTCAAGATATTGCTGGAATGAAAAAATTATTTAAACAATTTTCTTTTCCAGGAGGTATTTCTAGTCATGTAGCACCAGAAACACCTGGGTCAATAAATGAAGGTGGGGAACTTGGATATTCTTTATCTCATGCATTTGGAGCTGTATTTGATAATCCAGATTTAATAGCCACTTGTGTAGTAGGTGATGGTGAAGCTGAAACAGGACCATTAGCTACTTCATGGCATTCAAATAAGTTTTTAAACCCAGTTACTGATGGAGCAGTATTACCTATTTTACATTTGAATGGTTATAAAATAAGTAATCCAACAATATTGTCTCGTATATCTACAGATGAATTAATTAAGTTGTTTGAAGGATATGGTTGGAGACCATATATTGTAGAAGGTTCTGAACCAATGAAAATGCATAGAATGATGGCAATGGCATTAGATAGAGTTATATCAGATATCAAAACTATTCAAGAAAATGCAAGATTACATGGTGAGACACACAGACCAAAATGGCCTATGATTATTCTTCGTACTCCAAAAGGATGGACTGGACCTAAGGTAGTAGATAATAAAGAAATAGAAGGTACATTTAGAGCACATCAAGTTCCAATTATGATGGATAAGGAAGAACATTTAGGTATATTAGAAAATTGGTTAAAAAGTTATCATCCAGAACAATTATTTGATGAAAACGGAAGATTAATTCCTGAGTTAGCTGAATTATGTCCAAAAGGTATAAGACGAATGGGTGCTAATCCACATGCTAATGGAGGATTATTGCTTAAAGATTTAAGATTACCTGATTTTAGAGAATATAAATTAGATATAAAAAGACCTGGAGAAATTGAAGCGGGAGATATGACCGAGTTAGGTAAATTTGTAAGAGATATATTTGTTCTTAATGAAGAAAATAGAAATTTCCGTATATTTGGACCAGATGAAACAATGTCTAATAGGTTAAATGCTGTATTTGAAGCAACAAACCGTGATTGGAATAATGATACATTACCAAATGACGAGTTTTTAGCACGTGATGGTAGAGTAATGGATTCTATGTTATCAGAGCATATGTGTGAAGGATGGCTAGAAGGATATTTACTTACAGGAAGACATGGTTTCTTCGCAAGTTATGAAGCATTTATTCGTATAGTTGATTCAATGTTTTCACAACATGCTAAATGGTTAAAAGTTACTAAAGGTTTACATTGGAGAGAAGAAATAGCTTCTTTAAATTACATATTATCTTCAAATGTATGGCAACAAGATCATAATGGATTTACACATCAAGATCCTGGATTCTTAGATCATGTTCAAACTAAAAAAGCAGATATAGTAAGAATGTATTTGCCTCCAGATACTAACTGTTTATTATCAGTATTTGATCATTGTATAAGAACAAAAAATTATATAAATGTTATAGTTACAAGTAAACATCCAAGACCTCAATGGTTAACAATGGAACAAGCTATTAAGCATTGTACTCAAGGTATTGGTATTTGGGATTGGGCAAGTAATGATGCTGGTAATGATCCTGACTTAATTATGGCATGCTGTGGTGAAACTCCAACACTAGAGACTTTAGCTGCTGTTACTATATTAAGAAATGAAATGCCAGAATTAAAAATAAGAGTAATAAATGTAGTTGATTTAATGAAATTACAAAGTAAAATTAAACATCCACATGGTTTAGCAGATGAAGAATTTGATTTATTATTTACTAAAGATAAACCAATTATATTTAATTTTCATGGATATCCAAGTTTAATTCATGAATTATTCTATGATAGAACAAATAGAAATTTAAATGTAAAAGGATATATAGAAGAAGGAACAATTACAACACCTTTTGATATGAGAGTTCAAAATGAGATAGATAGATTCCATCTTGTAATTAAAGCAATTGAATGTTTACCTGAATTGGGTAATAAAGGCGCATATTTAGTGCAAAAAATGAAAGATAAATTAGTAGAGCATAAACAATATATTCATGAATATGGAGTAGATTTACCTGAAGTTGTAAATTGGAAATGGGATTTATAATATAAAGCAAAAAATTAATTTTATAGTCAATATAGTATTTGTTATCATTAATGTATTATTAATATTAAATATTAGTAGTTATAATGTAATGAGTGAAGCTTATATTGAAAAAGAAGTACCTAAGATTTCTGTAAAAGATGTTTTATATTCATCAAAATTTGATAATAATTATAATGTTAGAAAAGTAAGAAATCATTTAGATACAGTATACTCTGTATATGATATATTAAATTTAGACCAAACTAAAATAGATAAACTAATTGATTCAAAAATATCTAAATCAGTTATAACAAAGATGTCAATAAATATTATGAATAGTTTAAAAAATGATACTAATTATGAATTATTTAGTATAGATGATTATAATAATTTAGTTGATGAAAATATTGATGATGTTCTTAAGATTGATATTCCAATTATTGGAGATATTGGAAAGAAAAAAATTACAGATTCTGTTAAGGATGCAGGTGATAAAATTATTAAAGATATCCCTGATACTTATGCTGTAACTAAAAAAATATCATCTTCTAGAAAATTTATTATATATGTTTTAACTAATGAAAATGTTAGAAATATATTATTAATGTTAGATATTATATTTGTTGCTATATTATTCTATTTACATAAATCTATTAATCTATTATTAGAATTATCTAAACTAATGATATTAACTGATTGTATATTACTTATATTTAATATGCTATTTATAATATATGCATCTAAATATAGTGGTGAATGGCTTTTCATTAAACGATGTATAAATTTCTACAATTATTCAATTATATATAATGAATTTATATTTTTGATTATATCTGTAGTATTTATTATTATATTTAAAATGATAAAGAGAGTTATTAAATCATAACTCTCTTTTTTGTCCAATTTAAATTATATTTATCTAATAGTGTTTCTAATGTAAACTTATTATCAAATACTGATTGTATATTATTAATTATTTCTTTTTTTACTAAATTATTACCTTTTATATATATATTAAAAAGCTTATATGCCGTTATTATTGATACATAATATAACATATTATTAAATGTATCAGTATTCATTATACAGTTAGTATCAAATTCTTCTACAATATTTTTTAATTGGTTTACTCTAACTGTATATATAAAATTATTATTATAGTTATATAATAATTCAATAAATATAGGTATTACCTCATTATTAAAAAAGTGATCTATAGAACCAAATACACTAATTAATTGTGTATGAATTATTTCATGTGAATATATAGATGGAAGAAATTTAGTAGCTAAAATAGGTAATGATATTTCATGAAAAAGCATTTGATAATTATCTTTAGTTATTTCTTCAAATGTTGTTGTAACATTTGCTTCATCAAATGATTCTTTAGTAGGTGATATAAGTATATTAAATGGAGATGATAATTCTAATTTGTAACCATTTTTTAATAAATATACATTATGTAAATTAAAATATGAATTTAAAAAATCTCTACTATTTTTTAATTGTTGTTTATAAGTCTTTATATAATTTTTTTTATTAATAGATTTAGGTTCAATCATTTTTCTATTATATTTATGATTTTCATTATATATATTTATATTATTTATAATATTTTTACTATTTTCAGTCGCATTTACTTTATATGTTTTAAGTTTAAAACCTTGTAAAAAAAATAATTCAGGGCTTAATTCTTCTATCTCTAGTAAATTAAAGTTATCAATTATAGATATATCACATTTATCAAGTTGTTTATATATTTCCATTAAAATCACCTGGTATGTATTATAACACAAAAAAAGGAATTAATATCCCTTTATTCCGTCTAATGATTCATCATTATCTATAAATTCTTGAACTTGTATAGTTGTATATTCATCTTTAGTATTACGTACTATTACTTCTTTTATACCTGCATTAATAATCATTCTTTTACATAATGCACAAGGTTTTGCATTTTCAACATATTCGCCAGTTTTATAATCTTTTCCAACAAGATATAATGTTGAATCTAACATATCATTTCTACTTGCATTTATAATAGCATTTTGTTCAGCATGAACACTTCTACATAATTCATATCTTTCACCACGTGGTACATTTAATTTTTCTCTAGTACAGTATTCTAGATCACAACAATTTTTTCTTCCTCTTGGTGCTCCTACATATCCTGTAGAAATAATTTGATCGTTTTTAACTATAATAGCACCAAAGTTTCTACGTATACATGTTCCTCTTTCAATAGCAGTTTCTGCGATATCTAAATAATAGTTTATTTTACTTCGTCTTTCCATAAGTCATCCTCCTTTATCATTATAGCATATTGAATGGTTATAATTCATTTTTTTATCATTTTTTAACAAATTAAATAAATGTGTATAAATTTTTTTTAAAAGCTATCACGTTCATATGCATCACGTAAAACGAAGGATCCTTGGTTTACATAATCTGCAGAATTCTTACCTTTTTTTATTTTTTTATAACCTCTTATATTTGTACTTAAACCTGTAAAGATAGATATAATAATTATTATTATGCCTATTAATAAGTAACTATTATCTCCATATGGAGAAAGTATTACAGGTTTTGCTAGAAAACATAGAAGAAGAGATAATAGTGCTGCAAGAGTATATGAAATATTTATTTTTTTCCTACTAACTTGTCTTATACCTGCAACTTTTCCATTTTGGTCATTTACACAAAATTCATATTCTTTACCTTGATATTCAAGTTTAATAAACCATATAGGTACTAATACATATTCAAATTTTTCTTTATTTATAAATGTACTTCTTTCATGAACTGAAAAATTATTTCTACCACTTATAGTTTTTGTTAATTTTTCTTCAGCAGCTTCTTCAATTCTATCTTTTATTTGTTTTTTTATTATTTCTTGTTCATTTATGTCATAGCATTCTGCTAACATTCCAGCTAAATATGGATATTCAAATGGAATTAATTCATCATAATTAAATGGTTCAATACCTTGTAATAATTCATCTTTTAAATTACTTTTAGCATCCGCAGGTACTCTATTAAAACTCATAGTACCAAGTCTATATAGTTGTTTATTAATTGTAGAATTTCTAGTTTGTGCGAAATATATACCTTTAATTGATGCCATTACTTCACATGATAATAACCAGTAAGGTACATATAATTTAGTTACTTCTTTAACATTATTTATATTTCCAAATTCTTTATCAGAAAAAAATTTAGATTTTAATTCTTTAGATAATATGTTTAATATAGTTTCTTTATCTTTTTTAAAAGTAATAATATAATCAGGTTTATATATACCATCTAAATTCTTTTTTATAATTACTGAGTTTCCACAATATAAACATTTAGTTGCAGAAGTACTATTATTTCCCATTACTTTAGCGCCACAATTACCACATACATACACATCTACATTTGTTAATCTTGTAGTATTAAATTTATTAATATTATATTCTAAGCCATTTATATCATATATTTTATTACAATATCTACATATCCAATTTTGTGTACTAGTATTAAATTCTAATGGTGCACCACAGCCTAAACATTTATGGTCTACAACGTTCATATTATCACCTAATATAATTTTATCATTAAAATAAATTTAATAATATTAAATATGTAAAGTATATACAAAAAAAGATATTATTTAATATCTTTTTTCTTTTTTAGTACTAAAGCACCATGTGAATCTAATTCATTAGTATTACTATTTCCTAGTATGTATGATGGTTCTATATCTTTATATTCGTCTGGTATTGGAATATTTAATTTTTCACCAGAACGATTAACTGCTATAAAAGCTGATTCTTCTTTACTATTTCTTTTAAATAATATGTATTTAGAATTTATATCTATTATTTCTAATTCAGCATTTTCTAAAAATTTTTCATTATTTCTTATTTGACCCATATGTTTAAAAAATTGTAATAAATCTATATCTTGATTATTCCATGGATAAGGTCTTCTATTAGCTAGATTACCCATTCCTTGTATTCCAATTTCATCTCCATAAAATATTGATAATATTCCAGGAAAGAATGTTAGTAAAAATACATATGCTTTATATATTTCTTTTCCATGTTTATAGTCATTATAAGATAATAAATAATTTTTTTGCCATTCTAAGTTATTACGTTTATTATCATCAAAATTCCATGCCCATTCTGAATCATATTTAAATTCATTTGTAGCAAATATATTTATTGCTCTAGTTATATCATGTGTAGATGTAAAATTCATTAATGAATTAAGTGTATCATTAGGATATTCAGTTACTAATTGTTTTATTATATCTTTTAATTTATGTACATCTTCATATTTGAAATATCTAATAAGAGCATCAATTAGTGTATAATTCATAACTGAATCCATACTTTTTCCTGATTCTAAATATCCTCTTCCCATTCTCATTGGATTTTTCCATACTTCCCCAATTATGAAACCATCTTCTTTATTTCTTTTTACAGCACTTCTAATTCCTTCAATAAATTCATCTGTTAATTCATCTGCAACATCTAATCTTAGTCCATCAATACCTAGTGAAAACCATAAATCGATTACACCATTTTCACCATATATGTAGTCTTGCCATTCTTTATTTTTACCATCACATACAGGTAAATTAGTCATATTCCACCAATAATCAAAGTATATTTTATCATTATTAAAATATTTTCTATAAAATGGAAAGTATTTTGATTCTCTACTTTGATAAGCTCCTAACTCATCATAATTACCATATTCATTAAAATATTTACTATCATTACCAGTATGATTAAATACAGCATCTAATACTATTTTCATATCATATTCATGTGCTTTATCGCATAATTTTTTTAAATCTTCATTTGTTCCTGCATATGGATCAACCTTTTCATAATCTGCAGCATCATATCTATGATTTGATTGTGACCACACGATAGGTGATAAATATATAATACTTACGCCTAAAGATTTAATATAATCTAATTTATCTATTATTCCTTGTATATCTCCACCATAGAAGTCTGCATTCCATATACCATCTTCATTGGGACCTATTACTACATCTTCTCTCCAAGAGTCATGTATTGTTCTATTTTTCATTTTTTGAAGTTTAAGCTTATTTCCTCTATTAAATCTATCAACAAATATATGATACATGATTTTTCCTTTAGCCCAATCAGGAACTTTAAAGTTAACGCTTAATTTCCACATATCATCATCACTAATAGAGTTAGTATTATTGTTATTATTTTTCTTATAATACATAAATTTTTTATTTGCTTCAAATGAAAAGTAATAATGATATATAGCTTTAGTTTCCAATTCTATTTCATTTTCAAAAGTTACATATTTATCATCTATATCTTTATAGTGTAATTGAAAGGATTGTTGATTATATGTAGTTTTAAATGTAATATTTAATCCATCTATCCATCCTACCTCTAAAGGTATTTTTATATTTACTTTATATTTAGCACTATTATTTTTAATTTCAGTTGTATCTATACTATATATTATATTATTTAATAATTCTTCCATATTTACCCTCCTATTATAATAATTATATAAAAAATTAAGTAGGGAGTGCAAGAAAAAAGAATTACTTTTATAATTCTAACTTACCTTATATATAGCTTGATATTTTAAAATACTAAATGTAAATTAATATATATGATATAATAATTAGTAGGTGGTTCTATGAATAATATAGATAAATTACAAGAAATGATTAATGAATGTAATAATATAGTTTTCTTTGGTGGAGCAGGTGTATCTACTGAAAGTGGTATACCAGATTTTAGAAGTAAAGATGGTTTATATAATCAAAAGTATGATTATCCTCCAGAAGAGATACTGAGTCATACATTTTTTATAAATAAAACTAGTGAATTTTATAAATTCTATAGAGATAAATTGAATGCATTAAATTATGAACCTAATATTACACATAATTTTTTAGCACGTTTAGAAAAGAATAAAAAATTAAAATGTATTATTACACAAAATATAGATGGTTTACATCAAAAAGCTGGTTCTAAAAGAGTATATGAATTGCATGGTAGTATTTATAGAAATTATTGTACTAAATGTAATAAATTTTATGAAGCTGATATGTTATTTAATAGTAAAGGTATTCCTAAGTGTGAATGTGGAGGTATTATTAAACCAGATGTAGTATTGTATGAAGAACCATTAGATGATACAGTAATAGATGAATCTATAAATAGTATATTGAGTGCTGATATGTTAATAATTGCAGGTACTTCATTAACAGTATTTCCAGCATGTAATCTTATTAGATATTTTAAGGGTAAATATTTAGTTATAATAAATAAAGATAAAACTAGCAGTGATTCTATAGCAGATTTAGTTATTCATGAACGTTTAGGAGATGTTTTTTCAAAATTAGTATAAGAGGTATAATATGGGTGAATTGAGAGATTTATATGATTTTAATAGTAATTTAACAGGATTAACTTATCATAAAGGAGAAAGTATACCTGAGGGTTATTATCCTATGGTAGTCATGGTGGTAATAAGAAATTCTAAGGGTGAATTTCTTATGCAAAAAAGAGTTGAAGCTAAAGGTGGAGATTGGGGCGTTACAGGTGGACACCCTAAATCAGGTGAATCTCCTATAGAAGGTATTATTACTGAGGTAAAAGAAGAATTAGGATTAGATTTTTCTAAAGAAGAATTTACATTATATAATAGTGGTTGTGATGGTAAAGATTGTTATAAAATGTATTATGTAACTAAAGATATAGATTTAAATGATATAGTAATACAAAAAGAAGAATTAACAGAAGTAAGATGGTTTACTATGGAAGAATTAAATAATATGGTTAAAAATAATATATTAAATGATGACCAAGTAGCATGTTTTAAAAAAGTAGTAGATTATATGGAAAAAAATAACTATGATATTTAATCATAGTTATTTTAATATTTTTTGATTACTTTTTTGTTCATCAATATTAAGAAAGTTTGCTAAAGTATTTTCTTTTATCCATTCGTAATTAATGAATTCACCTTCAACACCATTTGACCATACAATTCCTTCAAATCCTTCATAGTTATCACAAACTATTGTATTTTTAGAAGAATTTAAACAATTATTTACAAATGTTGTTATTAGTGATTGGTCATATGTTTCAGGATACTTATTTAAAATAATATTAGTTAAGTAACGAACTTCTAGTGAGTCTAAATCACCAGTTAAGGAATAGAATTGATCAAGTGATTCAAAATATATCATTTTACAATCTATATCATGTATATAATCAACAGCGTCTAAAATACCATTTTTTTTCATTTGGTCAACTAAATATTTAGTTCCTTTTGATGCATAGTCATATTCTTTAATATTTAAACTATTTAATAATAAATCTAAGTAATGTACATAAACTACATAATGTGTATCTTCTGATGTATATTTTTGATTACATGCTTTAGAAGTTATTATTTGTGCGATAGCTTCTTTAAAAGCACTACCAAGAGCTGATATGTATACTATATTATCATTTTCTACTAGAGCAATTTCCATTTCAGGTGATGTTGTAATACCACCATCTTTATCAGTATATGCCATAGTCATACCATGACCTAATATTTCGTGAATTATTATATTTTCATATTTTTCTGTGTTAACAATACTATTATTAACTAAAACTTTACCAGTATTTTGTTGAAATTGACCTTTTAGTGTTTCACCATAATCACCAAATTCTATTTTTAATTTTTTAAGATTATAGTTTAAAACATTTAAATTCATATTAAAATTATTTTTTTGTAAATTATTTATACCTTTTCTTAATATTTCTTTTATAGTATTATCTATGTTAACATTATCTAATGTATTATTAATATCTTCCCATGTAGTATTTTCTTCACCAACATATTTACCAAATTCTTCTACTGAACATACTTTTTTAAATGTATAAGGCAAATCTATATTTGTATTAATAGCTATAGTATCAGATGATATTATAGGTGATCCATTTATAAAGTGTGTTTTATTTCCTGATAACATATATTCAGTATCATCTAACTCTAATCCTATTTCTTTAGCATTTTCTATACTAATATTTTTAGTATCTGTATTTGTTTTAGTACCACAACCAGTAAATAATATACTACCTGCAAGCACTGTAGGTACTAATACCATTTTTCCTTTCTTTAATAATTTTTTAATTTTATTTATATTTATTGTTCTCATTATATTTTCCCCCTTTGAACACTTACAATTCTATTACCTATTTTTTTCAAAATAATAGTAAAGTTGTTTCAAATATGTAAAATATGAAAAAAAATAAAATTTATATGTATGTTATAATATATGGGTAAAGATATATTAGGTAGTGATGAAATTATATTAGTTATGTTAAATAAAAACACTAACAGTTAGTTAGTGCTTTTATTTTTATTAATATCTATTATTTTACATTTATCTTTTTTTCTTCCTCTATAATTAGGAATTATTTCATGTAATTCTAAAGGTTCTTCAGATAATAATTGATCTTGCATTATTTTTTTAACATTATTATAAGCTATGGAATTATATAATTCATTTTCTATTTTTCTTTTTATTACAAAATCCTCTTCATTAGTTAAATCTTCTTCATATAAATCATTAATTTCACTTAATATACTAAATAATTCTGATATTTCAAAATTGTTTTTTACTTTTTCGTATACACCTAATTCTTTAGAAACATAATATAGCATTGATACAAGTCCTATATTACATTTAGTATTTTCTAAATATTCATATACCATTTCAAACATATTGTTGTATCTTTCATTTTCATCATATTTAATATAATTATCCCAGTTTTTTATAATTCTATTTATTCTTTTTGTAAGATATTCAATTAACTTTAAATGATTTGAAACATAATCGCCAAGCATTTTATCATATGAACTTATTAAATTCAAAATGCATGTGTTAATTCCCATTTCAATTATAGTATTAGAACTATCATATTTATTATGTAAATATTTTTCTAAACTAAAATCATCTCTTTCAAATATGTCATTTAAATAATGTTCGGCATAATATTCCATAATATAATCACTACTGTTATACATATCATATATTATCCAAAAACCATTTTGAAAAAAATCTTTTTCTACTTGCTTATCAAGAGAATTAACTGATGTACAAATAGCCATTCTATCTGTTCTATATTGAGTTATATTTCTCAATTTATATTCAAAATTGTATTCTTCATATTTGGATAATAATCTTTCCATTATAATTGATAATTCAATTAATTCTATACTTTTTCTAATTTTAGCATTATTAAAGAAGTATTCTGAAACATTAGAAATAAACTCCTTTTTATTTGCAAATTTTAAAACTAAGTATTTTACAAATTCAAAATTAACTTTTAGTTCATCAGAACATAATGAATATATTCTAGAATCATTAGTATAATCTATTACACTAATCATAAAATCTTTATCATTTTCTAAATCAACAATAGAATAATTATCTATATCATCACCAGTTATATATTTTATTATTAAATCAGTGTTATATTTTTCCATACATATTACCTCACAAAATATTACACATATTATTTAATAAATCAATTTATTTGTCAATATATATTATCAAATTTAATGGTATAATATTATAGGTGGTATGTATGGGAATATTTATTTATGCATTTACCGCAACTGGTAAATCAACTGTATCAAAAAAGTATTCAAATATAATTGATATGGAATCAACATTATATAAATATATTAATATTGATGCTGAAGATGAAACATTGAAAAGTACACCTAGAGAAATAAATAAAGACTGGCCTAATAATTATTTTAATGCTCTAAATGAAGTAAAAGATAAATATGATTATATCCTTATATCAGATGACATATGTAATAATTTTTTGATTGAGAATAATTATGAATATTGGTGGATTTATCCTAATAGAGAATTAAAAGAAGAATATATAAAAAGATGTAAAGATAGAGGTAACAATGAAGAATTTATATATTGGTATTCAAAATTATGGGAAGAATGGATTGATGCTTGTATAAATGATAAACATGCTAGTAAGCATATTGAATTAAAAAGTAATCAATTTATAGAAGATGTGTTACCAAATTTAGAAAAAGAGGTGTAATATATGGATAATAAAGAATATATAGGAAAAATAATAAGTATAAAAATAGATAGACCTTTTGGTTCTAAACATCCTAAACATGGATTTATTTATCCTGTTAATTATGGTTATATACCTAATACTATAAGTGGTGATGGAGAAGAATTAGATGCTTATCTATTAGGGGTATTTGAACCTATTGATGAATATAAAGGTAAATGTATTGCAATTATACATAGAACAAATGATAATGATGATAAATTAGTAATTGTACCAGAAGGTAAAAATTATAGTGATGATGCTATAGATGCTTTAACTGAATTTCAAGAACAATATTTTGAACATATTATAATTAGATAGATATAGTAGGGGTTGTATATATGAAAAAAGTATTTATATATTTAATAGTTATTATTTATTTTATATTATTTAATAATATTAAAACTAATAAACCAACTTCAGATATAAATAGTAATATCATAAGTAATGAAATAAAAAGTAATAAGGTGAGTAATGTGATTAGTAATAAACCAAGTAATTCTAATGAAACTAGTAATATAGTTAAAAAGAGCAATATAAATAATAAAGAAAAAAATAATTATGTATCATATAATGGTAATTTATCAGTAAAAGGAACTAAGATAGTAAATCAATATGGAGAAAAAATAATATTAAAAGGTGTTAGTTCACATGGATTACAATGGTTTAATTATTTAATTACTGATCAAAATATAAAAACATTAAAATCATGGAATAGTAATGTATTTAGATTAGCAATGTATACTAAAGAAGGTGGATATATTGATAATAAAAATATATATAATGATTTAATAAAAGATATAGATTTAGTAATAAAAAATGATATGTATGTAATAGTTGATTGGCATATATTAAGTGATAATAATCCAAATACATATAAGAAAGAAGCAATAGAGTTTTTTAATAAAATATCTTCAAAATATAAAAATACACCAAATATAATATATGAAATATGTAATGAACCAAATGGTAATACTAATTGGAATGATGTAAAAAGTTATGCTACTGATGTAGTAAAAACTATAAGAAAAAATAGTAATAATATAATAATAGTAGGAACTCCTACATGGTCACAAGATGTGGATAAAGTTATTAATAATAAAATAAATGATAAAAATATTATGTATTCATTACATTTTTATAGTGGAACACATAAAGAAGATTTAAGAAATAAAGCTAAAAAGGCTTTAAATAATAATGTACCTATTTTTATTACAGAATATGGTGTAAGTGATGCATCAGGTAATGGTGGAGTGTATTTAGATGAAGCTAATAAATGGATGAAATTTATTAAGAATAATGACTTAAGTTTTGTAAATTGGTCTTTAGCAGATAAAAATGAAAGTTCAGCATTATTAAAGCAAAATAATAGAGTAATAAAAGATAGTAGTTTATCAGCTAGTGGTAAATATATTAAGAATATTTTAAAGAATAATTAAGCACTATAAATTAGTGCTTTTAATTTGCGTAAATTTGACAATTATTTAAATAGTGATATAATAACAACCATATTCGAAGGGGGATACTATGAGTACAATTAATTTACAAGAATTTGAACAAATAGTTGGAGAACTTAAAAGAAATATTGAATATTATGAAAATTGTTTAGAAACTAATAAATATTTTTTAGGATTAGCTAATGGGGAAAATTTAAATATTACTTTTCCTAGAAATAGAATTCCACATTTATTAGGTATACAAATAGATAAATTAGCGGCAGCTGGAATAGTAAGAATGGATACACCAATATATGAAGTAGTAAAAAAATTAATTAATAGTGATATTACTTATATTGGTTTAAAAAATCATAATTTTGATGCTGATAACTTATTCTCAAAATATGTTGTACAAAAATTACATGTATTTACAGATATAATAAAATTAAGAACAGATGATTTAGTATGTATTATTAAATATTATTCTGATAGATCATATTCAACAGGTGAATTAGCTCAAAATAGCGACTATTTTATTATAAGAAAACATGATGAAAATACATATTCAGCTTTAGGGATAAAGAAAGAATATGAAAATTCTAATAACTATATTCCAGTAACAGCACGTTATTTTGAAAATAAAGATGAATTAAATGAGTTTTTATATACTTTAAAGAATCAAGAAATAACATATCCACATACTTTCTCTATTCAAAATTATTTTAAAGATTACTCTAATAAAATATATTCTAAGATTGAAAATAAATTAAATTGGTGTAGAATTTCAAAACAATTATCAGATAAATTTGGTTTAGTACCAGTTAATAATAATGATTTAATAATTGTTCTTGAAAAATTCTTAAATTCCATTCATGATAAAGATAATAGTAAAGCCATTATGTATTATATAGCTGATTGTATAAAAAATGGAGTAATTATTGATAAAAAAGAAATAAAAGAAACAAAAGATATTGCTGAAATACCAGAAGAGTTGGAAGCTTTAATAGATTCTATTAATGACCATATATATTCTAATTCTAATTTTGAAGTAGGTTCAGAATATTCTTATTCTAATTTTACAAATGAAATAGAAATATTAGATAAGAAATTAGATGATAAAGAAAAAGAATTAGATTATACAAAAGAAGAATTAGAGGCTGCTAAGCAAGAAATAGAAAAATTAAAAGCAGAATTAGCTCTTTCAAATAAATGTTTAGATATGTATGAAGAAGCAAGTTCTAAGGTTTATGAACTTCGTAAAGCACAAAAACAAATGTAATAGAAACACTAACTACTAGTTAGTGTTTCTGATATAACAATACAAAGGAGTATGTAATATGAAAATATGTAGTGATTGTAATGTACAAATGATAGAAAATATACCTGTAGAAGGACAACATTTATTTGAAGTAGGTGCTAGTGGATCTAGTCGTATAGAATTAAGAGTACCAGGAAGTGGAATATTTGCTAGAAAGGTAGAATTAAAAAGTAGATTATGTCCACAATGTGGTAAAGTAGAATTATATGTTGATACAAATGATTTAAGATAAAAACTTCTTTTTTGAAGTTTTTTTTATATCTTATATAAATAATTTAATCATGATATAATTAATGAAGAGGGATACTATGATTAATGATAATATTAATTTAAATTTATATAAAACGTTTTATGATGTATGCAAATATGGAAGTTTTTCTAAAACTGCAGAATTAACATATTCAACACAATCAGCAATAAGTAAATCTATAAAAAAATTAGAGGATGAACTTGAAACTAAATTGTTTTATCGTAATCCACATGGTGTAGAACTAACTGAAGATGGAAAAGACTTATTATATTATGTAGAGAAAGCTTATGGTAATTTATTAATAGCGCAAAGAACAATGATAGAAAAAGAAACACTTGTAAAAGGTAGAATAAATATGGGATTACCTTCATATATATCTTCTTTTTTCTTTATGGATAAAGTAACAGATTTTTATAATAAATATCCTAATATAGAAATTAATTTAATGAATGGTTCAAGAGGATATTTATTAGGACTAATGGATAAACATCAAGTTGACTTTATAATTTATTCATCTCCAATTAAAGATGATATACGTACTAAAGATAATTTAAGTGTAGAAAAATTATGTTCAATAAAATATTCATTCTTTTGTAGAAAAGAAGATTATGATAAATATAAGAATATTAAAACTATTAAAGATATAGAAAATATACCACTTGTTTTACCACTAGTAGGTACTAATCATAGAAAATTTTTAGATGAAGTATTGGTAAAAAATAAAGTTAATGTTAAAAAATCTATTAATATACATACTAGTGAAGGAATTTTATCTGGAGTTAAAAATGGATTAGGTGTTGGATATATAATATCTGATATAGTAAAGAATAATGATGATTTTAGATTAATAAATATAAAAGAGAAATTACATGAAGAAGATATAGTAATAATTTTTGATAAAAAATTATTAACTAAAGCACCAACCAGATTTATTGAAGAAAATTTGAATATAAAAATATAATAGGTATTCCGTAGAGGAATACCTATTATTCATAATTATCACTTTTAAATATAATGACGCTATATTATAATTAAATTGTTAGTACTAATTATTATTGAAATGGGCCTGTTTCTTTTTACAGGAGGATTTATGGAAACAGAAATAAAAGAAGAATATTTAGGTAAGTATAGAAAAGATACTTTGAAGAAAGATTTAATAGGTATGGAAGTAGCATGTGTATGCGCAAAAGAAAGTAAAGATCCATCTACACAAGTAGGTTCTTGTATTATATCAAGTGATAACAGAATAGTATCTACTGGATTTAATCATAATCCTGTTGAATGGAGTGCTGATACATTTCCTTGGAGAAATGATATGACCGAAATAGGTGAAGAAAATACCAAATATCCATATATAATACATTCTGAATTAGATGCTATATCAAAATGTAATAATTTAAATGATTTAAAAGGTGGAACAATATATGTAACATTATTTCCATGTATACAGTGTGCTAAAACAATAGTTGCATTTGGTATAAAAAAAGTAGTATATATTGAGTATAGAGATTCAATAGAAGCAACATGTGCTAAAAGATTATTAGAAGAATGTGATGTTGAATTAGTAAATTATAATGATATATTAAGTGATAAAAAGGATAATACTAAGAAACTAAAACTTAATATTAAAAGAGGTAAATAATATGGATGAATTAAGTTTTACTGATAAAGAACTAGAAATCTTTTTTAATAAATTTTGTAAAGAAAATCTAGATATTTTTAATTTAATATTATACTTTTCAAGTTTTAGAGGAGATATAATAGAATTTATTGAAAGATTAAAATATACTAAAGATAAAATATGTAATGAGAAGTCTATAAGTATTAAATCAAATATAGAAAATGATATTAATTTATTGAATAAAAAAGAATTAGAATTAATGTCAAAATTAATAGATGAAGCAGAATTTTGTGCTTCTAGTGATACAAGATATGTTGATGAAGCTAAGTACTTGGATTATATTCAATTTATAGTTAATAATGCATTAGCACGTAGTACTAAGAAAAAAGTATTATATATATGATATAATTAGTATAGGTTGTGATAATATGTATAAAACTAATTCTAATAGAGAAATAACTTATAATGGTCGAGAATATACAAATGATATAAAAAGTATAAATAATGAATATAATATTAATTCTATAGATGAATTATTTAGTATTTTATTAGAGGTATGGTGTAAAGATACTACTTATCCTAGCTGTAAGTTAGATTATAATTATGATAATGATCCTTCATATGGACAATGTGCTATTACAGCTATATTAGTACATGATATATTTGGTGGAACAATACATAAAATTAAAGTAGATGGAGGTACTCATTATTTTAATAAAATAAATAATCATTATATAGATTTAACAAGTGACCAATTCACTTTATATAATATATTATTAGATTATGAAGATAATGTAGAGAAAACTAAAGACGAATGTTTAAAAAATGAAGATACATTAAATAGATATAATTTATTAAAAGAATTAGTAAAAAAACACTAACTTAATTGTTAGTGTTTTATTTGTATTAAATATGTCTTGAATGTTCAATTTCATTATTTTCATTTGTTAGAGATGATTCATTCTTGTTTTCATACTCTGCAAATATTTCAGTTAAATCTTTATCAAGTATTTTTTTTATTTCAGGGAGAATTTCTTTCATCTTTTTTTTATCAAAGACATCTATTCCTGTTAAAGCTGTTACATATTTAAACATACTTTCAGATACTTTTACTTTATTAGCTTTAGGAATTAATTTTAATTTTATAGTAGGTGTTATTGCTATTCTTGTTGCTTCTTCAAAGCAATTTTTTACAAATTCATCTGAAACTGTATCTTGAAAATATGGATTATTCTTTTTTATTTCTTCTATTGCATGTATTAATGTAAGTACTTGCCAATGATTTAAATAATAAAACATTTTCTTCTTCCTTTCATATAGATATATTATTATTGATCTTTCTAAACTCATTTTAGCATGTTGAAATATATTAATCAATATTGTCCAATTCAAATAGCGTTAGAGTTATAATTTATAATATTCCTTTATAAAATAAATAATCGAACTAAATAGTTCGACTAATATTCTAAATGGCACGAGTAGTTATCCGTTGTACAACTAAAATCATGCTTTTTGATCACTAAAACATTATACTATGAAACGAGATTTAAGTAAATATATTGATATATGATTTAAAACTATTTAAAAGGCACTTATAAGCACTTAAAT
>CADBNE010000017.1 GCA_902795975.1 uncultured Erysipelotrichaceae bacterium | reverse complement strand
TGCATATGGATCATTTTCATCTATTTTAGCATTTATAATAACATCTCTTTCTCCTGAGTAATCAGATAATGTATATGAAATATTATAGTCTACTTCATCATATCCTTTTACCTCGATATTATTATCTGCTGACAAATCACTAATATTTGCACTTAGTTTAGTTGATATACTAGTTAAGCTAGCTTTATTTACTTTTACTAATCCTTTGAATTTATCAACACTTGATATTTTTAGAATTCCTGCTATAGCAACTACTAAAATAGCAATTAACGATATAGCTATAATTCTTCCTTTTTTCTTATTTTTCATAACAAAACACCTACCATCTTAGGACACTCTATCCTATTGTAATAATTATACCATGAGTGCAATAATTTTTGTCATTTTTTTACAAAAAAATATCACTTTTTTTAATAGAAATATTAGTTATATGATATAATCATAATAGGTGATTATCATGGAAATAAGGCAATTAACTGCTGAAGAATTCGACAACTTTGCCAAAAACTATCCATATAAAAATTTTTATCAAACCGCTGAGTATGGAACATTAATGGATAGACATGCCTTTAATGACTATTACCTGGGTTTAATAGATGATGCGAATAACTTAGTCGCAGCAACTCTAATACTTGTTAATAGAGTAATGATTGGATATAAATGGGGTTATTGTCCAAGAGGATATTTAATAGACTATAAGAATGAGCAATTAGTTAGAAACTTTACTGAACTTCTAGCAGCTTTCCTAAAGAAACGTAATTTCATGTTTATTAAAATAGATCCTCAGATAATATATAAATCTCACGAAAAAACTGGTGAAGTTAATACTCTTGTGGATAACGAAGGTATTTATAATACACTATTAAACTGTGGATATCAGCATGGTGGATTTAATTTAAATTTTGAAAACTTAAAACCAAGATGGAATGCTGTTGTAACATGCAAACCAGAAGATAAAATTTTTAGTCTATATTCAAAAGAAATTAGAAATAAAGTTAGAAAAGCCGATAATAGAGGTGTAGAAGTTATCAAAGGTGAACCTGAAAACATAAGAGATTTCTACGAATTAATAAGCTATAAAAACGAAAAAAGAAAGTTAAATTATTACCTAGATATGTTTGAAATATTTGGTAAATCAGATATGTTTGATATATTCTTTGCAAGAATTAATACTTCAAAATATATAGAGAAAAGTAAAAATCTATATGAAAAAGAAGAAATTAGAAACAATGAATTAAATATGCAACTAGAAGAAAACATAGATAGTAATAATAAGAATACAATTATTAAAAGAAAAATGAATTCAGATTCATTATTAAACAGTTATAAACAAAGCGTTATTAAATCAGCAGAATTATTTAAAACTAATCCTGTTGGTATAGTAGTAGCAGCTTGTGCAGTAGTTAAATATAATGGTGAAATATTCTTCTTAATTGATGGAATAGATAATAACTATAAAGACTATTGTCCAAACCACTATTTAAAATATATATTAATGGATATGTATCATTCTCAAGGATATAATAGATTTAATCTTAATGGTATTTCAGGAGACTTTACTAAAGGATCCAAATACTATGATTTAACTAGATTTAAACTTGGATTTGGTGCTCACGTAGAAGAATATCTAGGAGAATTTACTTTAGTAATTAATAAGAGTAAAACAAATAGATATAATAGAATCAATCCAATAATTGAATGGTTAAATACTCCAGTATTATAAAAAGACTGCATTTGCAGTCTTTTTTAATTTAATTTTTTTCCTTTTTTAATTATACTATATACTAGCAATTGAATTCCAATAATACCAATTACAATAATTATCATTATTTTAATACTATCAATAAAGAATAAAGGTATTACAGCTATCGATCTAGCAATACTTTCGATTATATTATATAGTAAATTACAATGAGTAACATCAACACCATTTCTATTTTCAAAATATATTTTGTTATTAGACTGAGTTTGCATTACCCCAATAAATCCCTCTAAAAAGCATATAATTAAAACAAAATAATTTAAGAAAAACAACTTAGAAAAATATAATAGCAAACTTAACAATGTACTTAAAACAAAATGATTTTTCTTTTTTATAATTTTTCCATATACAAATATAAATATAATTACTGCAACCTTACTAATAGCATTAATAGATCCTGCTAATGTATAGGTGTTTTTTATATATAAAGCAATGTATATCGGAAATAGAAAACTAATTAAATTATTCAGTTCGTATAATGAAAAGGCAAGTATATTTCTTTTATCATACTGTTTTAAATTCTTCAAAAGTTCTATTTTTGTACCTGTGTTTTTATATTTTATTCTAACTAAGGGTATTACACTAATAAATAATAATACAGATGAAATAATAGTTAATGGTAATATTGTAAATTTATCAAGGAAAAATGCACCACAGTAACCAGCTAATATTGATGATATTTGTGATAATATCAATGTTATGCTAAAAACTTCTGTCGAATTAGTTTGTGGAATAACATTAGTAATATAGAATCTTCTTGCAAGCCAGTATCCTCTTCTAAAAACAGAATATAATAATGATATTAAGATTAAATACCATAAAGAATCGCTAACAAAATTTAATGATATTTGTAATATTATAAATGCCACTATCCCAATATACATGACAACAGAATATTTTGTTTTTTCACCAAGCCATACAAAAAAATAAGATATAAAAATAGCAGCAAAATTTTCGATTAAATAGAAAAGCAATATTTCTTTAATAGAAAAGCCATTTTTAAACAGAAATAATGAAATAAATGTTTCTACTATTGTTCTTGCAAATGTAGAAACAAAACTAAAAGTATTAAATTTAATTCTTTCTCTTTTCATACTGTCCCTCTATTATATAAATATAACATAAAAAAAGTAGGTTTAAAACCTACTTTTTAATTTACTTATTAATTATTAAATTATTTAATAATTTTTGTAACTTTACCAGCACCAACTGTTCTTCCGCCTTCACGAATTGAGAACTCAGTTCCTTCTTCTAGAGCGATAGGAGCAATTAATTCA
>CADBNE010000016.1 GCA_902795975.1 uncultured Erysipelotrichaceae bacterium | reverse complement strand
TTTATTACAATTTATGAGTAAACTATTCAACTTTTTGAGTAATAAAGCCCACTTTAAAAGGAAAAAATTACACGGTAGTTTTAAATGAATGCCATGCGGATCTGGAAAGAAATATAAAGCTTGCTGCGGTAAGAATAAATAAGATAAAAACTCGTAATTATTTACGAGTTTTTTTATGTTTGTTATTTTGTAAAATTGAAATTATTGACACTATATTTATTTTTTAAAGTGTTTAATGCATTCTCTACATATAAACATCTTACATATTCATGTAATATATCTTTTAAATCATCTAAGCTAACTTCACAGTTTTGATAATCACCATCATTAATTCTTTCTCTAGTTAAACCAATTAAAATTAAATTAGTATCACATATTATACTGATATATTCTAGAGCAGATACTATTAAATCTAACTTTTTCTCATTACTGTCTTCAGTATTTGATAATAAATCTGAATATAAATCATAAGATATTTTATTTAATTTTTTAAAATCCTCTAGAATATGTTTTGCTCTTTTAGTGTCATTTTCATATGTTTTATTATGAGTAGTATATTCTTTTCCTGTATCATTGTATACTTTATTTTGTTTATTATTTAAATGCTTAGAATCATATTCCTTTCTTTTAAGATTATCACTTAAAATAGAATATGCTTCATTTATTAATTTTGCCATTTCAATTGCGTTATTGTTATTAGGATTCATATCTGGATGCCATTTTTTCATTTCTTTTTTAAATGCTTTTTTAATTTCATCTTGTGTTGCAGTTTCAGAAACGCCAAGAATTTCATAATATGTTTTCATATTATTTCCTCCTCCTTTTTAATTTGTATATTATATATTAATTCTAAATGAAAATCAATCAACTATTTTTAGTTAATTATTTAAATATTATAAATATGATATAATGATTATAGAATAAAAAAATATTAGTAGGAGACTAAATAATGAATAGAGAAGATATAAAGAATTATATATATAATAAAAAGAATGATATAGATAATAATACATTAGAGTATTATACAAATTACTTTTGGGCATTAGTTAATAGTACTCAAATATTAGGTTCAAATAATATTGAAATGATAATAGATAATGCGTTATTATATGCATCTAAAATAGAGTTCTATGATGAAAATAGTGATATATATAAAGAATTAGGACCAGATTGTAAAGGATTAAGAGAGCCTGTAAGTAAAACAATATATATAAGAAATAATTTAGAAGAACCATTAAGAGAAATTGTAATATATCATGAACTACATCATGCAGCACAAACAAACCCTTTAAATGATGAAGTAGGTATTAATCAAGATTTTAATGTGGGCAGAATGATTATGGAAGCACAAACCCAATACTTTGCTGAAAAAGTATATAGTATGGTACATGGTATTGAATTCGAAGAAAAAGAAATTACTTCTGAAAAATTAAGAATGTCTAGTGGGGGAGTAGTAATTTCTTCATTACATAATTATGAAATGTATGATTCAATATTAAGAAAATTATCTATTATGTTAGGTGTTACTAAAGATTATTTTGTATCAATTAATTATTTATATGAAAATAATATTGGATTAGATAAATTAAAACAATTATATGAAATTTCTAAAGAAAAATATAAGTTTCCATATGAGTTTGAAGATTTTTTATTCAGATTAGATTATGTATATTGTGTAGATTTAATAGCATATAAAGAAAATCCTGATAAAGAACATTTATTAAAGGGTGAGGAAACAAAAAATTCATATTGTATATATTCAAATAAAGCTGCTACTCTTTCATTACATAAAGAATTTGAAGTAATAGATGATTTAGATACTAAATATTTTTTATGCTTATTAGATAATGGTGGAGATTATAATAGTTTTGCAAAATATATGTTAAAGAATAAATCAAGAGCTTTAGCACAACAAATTATAGGCATAGAAATATCTTCAAATGATAATAAAAAACAAATATAAATAGTATGTAAACTCGTAAATTATTTTACGAGTTTTATTTAATTATTATGCTATAATGAAATTATAAAGAGAGTAATTAGTATGGATGATAAGTTATTTGATTATTTAGTTGCTACAGATACTTTAGATGAATTTTTGGGATATGAACCTAAATGTCCAAATTGTGGTAATAAATTACAAGAGAAAAAAGATAATAATCAATTATTTTATTATTGTGATAATTGTAATAGAACATATACTAAGGATTTGAAAAATTATATTGATAATAATAGATAGTAGGTGGAATATATGCCAAATATATTTGATATAGAAAGAAATTCTTTACTTATTGATAGTGTAGAAGATATACCTGAGAGATATAGAGATATAGTAGTAGATAATGTTAATACTAATTTTGATTTAAATTATGATGGTACAATTATACCTGGTATAAAGGGTTATGGTATTAATGATACACAATTAATAAATAAAGAGTTTAATGATAATAGTTTAATGTATTTTGGACATGGGACTGTAGAATCTAATACAGTTGATTTAATATTTAAAGATGGATTAAAAGTAAAGAATTCTGATGAAGCAAGAGGATATGATAATAATTTAAGAGGTTTAGATAGTACTACAGTAGCACTAGGTTTCGGTTCACAAGAACTATTTAATAAACAAAGCGAATTATTAAATAATTGGCCACATAAAGATGCTAAAAACATAGTAATAGTAAGTATTCCAACTAATTATGCTTTCTTTAATTATGAAACAAGTAATTCAATGGGTGATCCATATGAACAGTTTTATATAAATAAGGGTGAACAAGGTTATTTCTTAAGACCAGAATTTATAAAGGGTGTATATGATGCTAATAGTAAGGAATTTATACCTAATAAAAACTTTTATATGAATTTATCCATAGAAGATAAGAAAAAACTATTTGAAGAATTAGATATTAATTATATTAAAGCATATACTAATAATGTTTCTTTAGCGCCTGATTTCTTCGATAGAGAATTACCTTTAAGTGGAGAAAATATTGATAAACTTTTCATTTGTTGGTATACTAAGCAACTTCAAAAATTATATAAATATAATATGGAACAAGAAAAAAAACAAGTTGAAGATGAATATAAATCAGAAATTTCAGATGATTCTTGGGTTGATTTTGACTGGGATGATGATGAATTAAGTGAGGGTAAAAGTAAATAGTATGGATGATGCACATGTATTTAGTACTATAGATGATATTATAGATAGTTTAAGCTTAGATGATTTAGAACAAATAAGATTAAATATGATAAGAGATAATCAAAGTACAGAAATAATAGATAAAGTTATACAGAGTAAGAAAGAAGAACAAAAACAACAAGATAAAGAATCAAGAGAATTAGGAAGAATGTTTAGAAATGCGGCAATTTCTGGTGTTTTATCTGGATTAGGAGAAGGTTTAAGTAATATTAATACTAGTGAAGATTATTTAATGCCTGATGAAAGAAATATAGTAAATAATAGTGATTATGAAGATTATAATTTTGAAGAAGATAGTGAAGAAGATGATTACTATTACGAAGATGAATAGCAGATGTTAATATTGGTAAAATAACTTATTAAGATAAGGGTGATAATATGTTAGAAGAATATATAGAAGTAATAAAACCACATATTATAGAATTATTTAAAGAAGATTCTAGTGGGCATGATATAGGCCATTTAATAAGAACTATGAATTTAGCACTCTCTATATGTGATAAAGAAAATGGAGATAGGTTAATAGTTGGTATAGCTGCATTTATGCATGATATACATAGAATAATGCAAAATGAATGTGGACATTTTGTATCTCCAAAAGATTCATTACCAAAAGTTAGAGAAATATTAAGTAATACTAATTTATCAAGTGATATTATAGAGAAGATATGTTATGCTATAGAACATCATGAAGAATATAGTTGGAGTGGTAATAAGGTAGATGATATAAATACATTAATATTACAAGATGCTGATAATTTGGATGCTATAGGTGCTATTGGTATAGGTAGAGTATTTGTATATAGTAGTAAAAATAATATACCTATGTATGATGAAGAAATTCCAATAGATGAAAGTGATAATTATGCAGATGAAAAAAATGATCCAACATCTATACATCATTTTTATCATAAGTTGTTTAAATTAGGTGATAATATGAATACTAATACAGCAAAGAAAATTGCTAAAAAAAGAATAGATTTTATGAAAGAATATGTTGATGAATTTTTAAATGAGTGGAAAGGTATTTTATAATGAGTTATATATATAAATATGAGGACTTAAAAGATATATCATGGGATGAAGTAGATGATATGGTAAATATTTTATATAAAGATATAAAAAATTATATTGAAAGTAATAATTTAACTATTAAATATATATCTCCTATAGTAAGAGGAGGAGATATACCAGCAGTTATGTTATCCCATATGTTAAATGTAGTAGATATGCTACCAATACAGTTAAAAAATAATAATGGTAATATAGATTTAAAAATAGGATTAGATTATGTAAAAGATACAAGTATAAATGATAATGAATGTATATTATTAGTTGATACTAATCATATTACGGGAAGAACTGCTAATATAGCTGTTGATATTATATTAGATAAGTTTGGAAGTAATACAAAAATTATATATGTTACATTAACTAGAGATTATACACATAGATTTAGTGTTGAAAAAGTTATGCACACTCTTTGGGCAAGATTAACTAATGAATCGATGGAATTAAGTGAAGAAGAGTGCATAACTTTAAATATACCATATAAAAAGATATCTATATATCCATGGGAGAATAAAGAAGAAGAATTAAGTGAGTTAAATATGTAAGGAGAATATTATGAAAGTTTTAATTGGTACAAAGAATCCAGGAAAAATAGAAGGTGCTAAAGAAGCATTTTTAGAATATTTTGACAATGTAGATGTAATTGGAATACCTGTAGAATCAGGAGTAAGTGATGAACCTGTTGATTTAGATATATATAATGGAGCACGTAATAGAGTAGATAACTTAATTAGTTATTCTAAAGATAATAATATAGTGTTTGATTATGCAGTAGGAATAGAATCTGGAATAACTAATTTATTGGGTAAATGGATAATAATTAATATTGCTGTTATTAAAGATAAAAATGGATATGAAAGTTGGGGAACAGGACCTGCATTTCCAGTACCTGATAAATATGTAGATGAAATAATAAGCACAGAACTTGGTATTGTAATGGATAAAATAATGAGTGAAAAAGATTTAAAGAATGGTAAAGGTGGAATAAGCATACTTACTAAAGACGTGATAAGTAGAATAGATATTACTAAAGAAGCATTTGTAATGGCTTTAACTAGTCAAATAAATGAATATTGGAAAGATTAGTATGAGTAAAGAAATAGAAAATTCTATAATATATTGGGATAATTATTATAAAAATTATGTAATAGATAAAAACCAAATTGATGATTGGTTAGATATATTTAAAGATATTATATTAAATTGTAATACACCTATATTAGATTTAGGTGGAGGTAGTGGTAATAATATTGTATATTTATCTAAATTAAATAAAGATGTAATAGTTTGTGATATATCCTTAACTGCTATAGAAAATATAAGAAATAGTT
This sequence comes from uncultured Erysipelotrichaceae bacterium, assembly GCA_902795975.1. Next base: position 15,261 of record CADBNE010000016.1, on the reverse strand, counting down.
TTCCAGATATTTATGATACTAAATGTTTTAATATGTTAGATGGATTACCTTTTAGTGATAATTCTTTTGATATTGTAATAGCAGATTTAAGTATTCACTATTTTAAAGAAGAGGATACTATTAAGATAATAAAAGATATAAAAAGAGTATTAAGTATGGATGGTTACTTAATAATAAGAGTTAATTCTATTAATGATTATAATCATGGAGCAGGTAATGGATTAGAAGTAGAAAAACATTTATATATGACAAATGATAATAGATTAAAAAGATTTTTTGATGAAGATGATATAAGATATTATTTTAAAGATTTTGATATAGAATATTTAAATGAAGAATTAATGGATAGATATAAGTATCAAAAAAAATTATATAAGGTATGTTTACATAATAGAAATTTGTAAAATATGAATAGTTTGATACAATATAATTGTAGTATAGATTATTATAGAAGGAATGTGTTATATGAAAAAAGTTGGAGGAATAGTATTAGGATGTGCTGCATCAGCTATTATGTTAACAGGATGTTCTATGCCAAGTAAGATAGGTCCAATATCAGTACCCGGTGCTAAATCTAAATATGAATTACATTATTATGATAATGATTTTAATCATACTGAAGATTTAATTACAGAGTATAAGGGTGGTAAATTAACATATATTGCATATGTTACTAGGTATGATAAAAGAACAGATAAAACAGGTTGTAATGGTAAGGATTATGCGGAAGAAGATAGAGATTTAACTAAAAGAACATGTAAGGTACAAGAGAATGGTACAGTAATTACAGAAGTAGTTAAAATGAATAAATATGATGAATTTGCTAAAGAGCATGACAAATATGCTGAAAATGATGAACAAAAAGTATATACACGTTTAAAGAAAGAATCAGAAGCAAAAAAAATCTTCAAAAAATATGAAGAACAACTAAAAAATAAATTAGAACATTCAGATGAAAATAACTATGTTATAATTGATAATAAAAAGATTACATGGTAAAAATGACATTATATGTCATTTTTTTGATATAATTATAATGGAGTTGGATATATGGATGTTAAATTATTTATACAAGCAATATTTAAATTTGTATTAGGATTTATATTAGTAGGCGCATTAATATTTATACCTGCAAATACTATTAATTATTTTAATGGATTACTATTTATGGGATTATTATTTATACCTATGTTTATAGTAGGAATCATTATTATGTTCAAAGATCCTGATTTACTTAGAAGAAGATTAAATAGTAAAGAGAAGGAAAAAGAACAAAAAGAAGTAGTATTACTTAGTGGTATAATGTTTATATTGGGATTTATAGTATCTGGTTTAAATTATAGATATAATTGGATAGAATTACCTAATATAGTAGTTATTATATCTTCTATAGTATTTGTATTTTCGTATATATTATATGCTGAAGTATTAAGAGAAAATACATTTTTATCACGTACTATAGAGGTAAGTGATAATCAAAAAGTAGTGGATACTGGATTATATGGAATTGTAAGACATCCTATGTATGCTATTACTATTATTTTATTTTTATCTATTCCATTAATATTAGGATCTATAATATCTTTTATTATATTTTTAATATATCCAATAATTATTATTAAAAGAATTAATAATGAAGAAAAAGTATTAGAGGAACAATTAATGGGTTATAAAGAATATAAAAATAAAGTTAAATATAAATTAATTCCATATATATGGTAGGAGGTATTATATGATTATAAGAGAAGTAAAAAAGGAAGATATAGATAATGGTTTATTAGAAGTATATATAGAAGGTTATAATCACCATCATAATGGAAGACCAGATATATTTAGAGAATTAACTAATGAAGAGTTAAGAAAAGATTTAGAGGATATAATTAATTATTTTCCTACTATAGTTATTGAAGAAGATAATAAAGTGGTTGGATATTTAACTTATAAGATAAAGGAAAGACATACTAAAAAATTAGATGTAGATCAATTAGTTATTCATGAGGATTATAGGGGTAAGGGATATGGTAAAAAGCTAATGGAAGAAGTTAAGAAGATTGCTATAGAGGAAAATTGTGATAGAATTGAACTTAATTGCTGGATGTTTAATGAAAGTGCATTAGCTATGTATGAACATATAGGTTTTGATAAGCAAAGAATTATGTTTGAAATGAAATTAAAATAGAACACTTTTAAGTGTTCTATTTTTTTAATGAAAAAGTTTTTACTTTTTCTTCAATATAATCCATTTCTTGATTTTGTCTAATTAACTCTATTAAAGAATCTGATACTTCATTTATATTATTTGTTTTAATAGTAGCAGCAGCTCTATTTTTACCACCACCACCATTAATTAATCTCATTATACTACCAACATCAACAAATTCTTTTTCACCAAATTTACTTCTTGCTTTAATAGATATTTTATCTTTATGTCCTTCACCTAAATTAGCTTTATCTGTAAATCCTATAGCAAATGCTGCATTAACTGAATATTTTAATAAATAGTCTACAGCATTAGCTAATTGTTCTGAAGTATATAATTTATCTGGTTCATTAGTATTCATTGTTATAGCTACATTATAACTATATATTTCATTATAATATTTATAAAATCTTGTACAATCTATTAAGTCATTTATAATTCTATCTTCATCAAAATCTAATGTAAATAATTCTTGTATTTCTTGAAAGTTAGCACCATAATCAAATAATTTAGTAAGTGCTAATAACGTAGATGAATTTTTTAGTAAGAATAGTGCTGTTGTATCTTGATATATACCTGCTAATAATCTTTGAGCTAAATCTTGTTCTATATATATATCTAATTTTTTAAATACTGTAAATAGTATTTCACTAGCACTACTTATTTCTTGATTAACAAATAGATTATCAGTATTAACTACTTCATCATCTAACTCATGGTGATCTATTACTATAATTTTATTAAACATATCAAAATTATTATAATTTTTTAATGGAGTACGTTTTATACTATTTACGTCTGTTAGTATAACTAAATCATTTGAATCTTGAATTTTAGCTAATTGTTCACTATTTATTATGTTATATTTATTTCTTACTTCATAAAACATAGAACGAAAATTATCTTTCATATTATCTATATTATCATTTGTTACTATGTATGCTTCTTGTCCATAACTTTTAACTATTTCTGCTAAAGCGGTAGAACTTGCTAATGCATCAAAGTCCATATGATTATGTGATACAATTATTACTTTATTACTATTACATATTTCTTTAAATAATGTTTTTTCAAGATTATTTAATGATTTTCCTAAATTATATTTTTCCATTATTTCACCACCACACAAGACAACATATTACCATAAAACGGCTTAAAATGCAAAATAGTAAAAGAATACACAAAGTGTATTCTTATATAGTATATTCTAGTAAATTGTTAATTTTAGGATATGCTCCAAAATATTTTTTGGAAGAGCTTTCAAATAGTACATATATTTTATTATCTTTATAAAATATTCCTTCTGCCATAGGTGGTATTGTTATTGTTTTAATTAAATTATTTTTATCTAATTTATAGTTATTAGTATTATCATTTATATTAAATTCATATATACGTAATTTAGAATTAACTAAATATGTATATGATTGAGATATAATAATTTTATTATCTTTAATAGCTACTCCTTGTACCATTTTAGGTAGCATTACTGAGTAATTATAATTATTATAATCTATATTATCTGTTACTTTATAACCTAGTAATAATGGTTTATTATTTGGTACTTTATATATAGGATATAAATAGAAATCAGCTATCCATAATATACCATTATTATAAGTACAAGTATCACCTCTATTTTTTAATTTTTTAGTACTTATTGCCTTTATACTTGTATTATTGGTATTAATAATTTCTTCTAAGTTATATTCATTTATTTCATAATCACTAGTTATCCATACTTTATTATTGTCTGTAGCAATTCCTCCTACATGTGTATTATTTATTGTATTATTTTCTTTTAATAGTTCTAATTCTTTTATAAGTTCTCCTGTATTAAAGTTTATTATATATATTTTACTAGCTTTATTGTTATTATTATATGAAGTTTGTAGTATAACATTATATTTTTCAGAATAAGAAATAGATTGTGGTGTATATTTATTATTTATACCTTCTATTTTATATATACTATTATTATTTTTATTAGATTTATAGTTTTTTAAAATATTAATTTTAAAAAAGAGCGTTATTAAAAATATTATTAATATACTTATTATTATAATTTTATTTCTCTTTTTCATATAATCACCCTATATTATTATTTTAACATATATATTTTGATATGATATAATTTTATTGAGGTAGTAATATGATAGATATAATTATTCCAGCTTATAATTCACATGATACTATAATGAGAACATTGTTTTCTATATGTTATCAAGATATAAGTGATAAATTTAATGTATATATATGTAATGATGCATCAGATATTAATTATTCTAAAGAAATTAATTTTTTTAAGGATATACTTAATATTAAAGAAATTACTTTAGATAAAAATAGTGGACCAGGGGTAGCTAGGCAAGTAGGTATAGATAACTCTACTAGTGAATATATAGTATTTATAGATAGTGATGATGTATTTAATTCTCCTTATTCTGTTAATATATTGTATACTACAATTGTAAATAATAATTTAGATGTAGTATGTGGTGCTTTTATTGAGGAAAAAGAAGGAGAAAGGGTAACAAGATTAGATGATAATGTATGGTTACATGGTAAAATTTATAGAAGAAAATTCTTAATTGAACATAATATTAGGTTTAATGATAGTTATTGTAATGAAGATAATGGTTTTAATCAGTCTATAATGCTTAGAGAACCTAAAATAGCATATTTAGATAATATAGTATATTGTTGGATGTTTAATGAGAATTCTATTACTAGAAAGAATAATTATAAGTATAGATATACTGGATTAATAGGATATGTATATAATATTACTTGGGCATTAAAGTCTGCTATTGAAGATAATTGTAATGAAGAATTAATTAGTTCTTTAGCACTCTCTTCTATAACATCTATGTATTACTACTATTTAGAGTTTATGAATGAAGATGATTCAATAGAACTATTAAAGAATACTAAAGATTTAAAAGATATATATATAAAATATCCAGTAAGAGATTTAGAATTAAAACAAGAAATATTAGATAGTGAATATGATTTTTTTAAGAATGAAGTGGTAAATATAGATAATCCAAATATTACTTTTTTAGAATTCTTAGATTTAGTTAGTGAGGTAGAAGTATGATTGATGTAGTTATACCTATACATTCTATAGACAATATATTATTTAAAACAATAAGTAGTGTTGGATTGCAAAAGAATATAAAGGATATAAGAATATTATTAGTAGGTAATTATGATATAAATGATATAGATTTTATTCTTAACAAGTATAAAGAAATAGTAAATATACAGTATTTAAATATAAATAGTAATATTATAGATTATAATTTATATAATGATTATGTATTCTTTTTGAGAGATAATGACTATATATATAATAGTTTTTCTTTAATTGATATGTTAGATAAAATAGGTAATAATGATATATGTATAGGAAAAGTATGCAATTCTAATTTAGAAGAAGATTATAAGTTAGATACTAATAATACTATGGGAAAATTATATACTAAAGAATATATTAAAAAGTGTAAAGTAGAATACGATAAAGATAATAATATAATTAGTAATATAAGTAATATAGAAAGTAAACATATATTATTAGATAGTAATGTATATATGGATTTATTTACAAAATAAGTAAGTATACTTACTTATTTTTTTTATTATTGGTGTTATAATAATTATATAAGGATGATAATATGGATATAGTAAATGTAGAAAATATATGTAAAAGTTATGATGGATTTAAGTTATCTAATGTTACTTTTGATATACCTAAAGGTCATGTAGTAGGTATAGTAGGAGAAAATGGTAGTGGTAAAACTACTACTATTAAATCAATATTAAATATTATTAATATTGATTCAGGTAACGTTAAAATATTTGGATTAGATAGTAAAAAAAGTGAAAAAACTATTAAAGAGAATATAGGTGTAGTATTAGATGATAGTTTTATACCTGGGTATTATACTATAGTAGATATAGATAAAATGATGAGTATAATACATAAAAATTGGGATAGTAAATTATTTGATTATTATATTACTAAGTTTAAATTACCTAAGAATAAAGAGATAAAACATTTTTCTAAAGGTATGTATATTAAAACTAAGATAGCAGCAGCTATATCATATAATCCTAAATTATTAATATTAGATGAACCAACTAGTGGATTAGATCCTATAGCACGTAGTGATATGTTAGATATGTTTAGAGATTATATGAAAGATAATGAACATGCTATATTTATATCAAGTCATATTACAACTGATTTAGAGAAATTAGCTGATGATATTATATTTATTGATGATGGTAAAATAATATTAAATAAAACTAGAGAAGAATTATTAAATGGTTATTTATTAGTTACATGTACTCATGAACAATTTGATACTATTGATAGTAATGATTATATTAATTATAAAAGAAATAGATTTGATTGTGAGTTATTAGTTGATAAGAATATAGATTATAAAGAAAAATATAATATAGATAATATTGTTAAACCTAATTTAGAGAAGATAATGATTATTTATATTAGAGGTGATAAGTAATGGATACTATAAAAAGATTAATTATAAAAGATTTATTAGCTCTTAAATCATATAAAAGATTAATTACTATGGTATTTGGTATGGCTATTGTATTTACATTCTTAGGTTTTTATGATAAACAAATGGCTATGGTTACTTATACTGGTTTAGCACTTCCAATATCTATATTAGGTGGATTAGCTAATACTATATTATATGAAGAAGAAAAAGCTAATTCTGATGCATTTATACTTACTTTTCCAGTTAATAGAAGAGATATAGTATTAGGTAAATATTTACTTAATATTACATTATTACTAATAGGTATATTATTTGTATTAATTTTAGGTACTATATGTAAATTAATATTACCATTAAATATAGGTACAACTTTTTTAATAAGTTCTACATTTACATGTGCTACTAATTTATTATTTATTATGAAGACTCCATTAGTATATAAATATGGTACTGAGAAGGCAAATAATATATTTATGATTATTTTATTTGCAATTCTTTCTGTTGCGCCTGTAATTCTTCTTAGTATTAAGTCTATTGATCCTAAGTTTGAAACTACAACAGAAATATTATCATCATTTATTCCATATTTACCAATAATAATTATTTTAGTAATGTTATTATTGAATCTTATATCATTTAATATATCTTATAAAATATATTTAAAAAAAGAGTTTTAAAGACTATATGTAGTCTTTTTTTGTTATAATAACTTTATAGGTGGTTATATGAAAGATTTATATGTCACAGGAGTACAATTAGATAGAGATAAAATTAGTAATTTTGATGAATACCCATTTAATATAGAATTAATAAAAAATTTAGATGAAGTAAATTTTAATTCTAGTGTAACTTTTTTAGTAGGAGAAAATGGAGTTGGAAAATCTACTTTTATAGAAGCTTTGGCTGTATCACTAGGATTAAATCCTGAAGGTGGTACAGAAAACTTTGTATATAAGACTAAAGATACTCATTCATCATTATCAAAATATATTAGAGTATTTAAGTATAATAGACCTACTACTAAGTTTTTTTTAAGAGCAGAAAGTTTTTATAATTTTTCTACTGAGTTACAAAGATTAGTAGAAGAAGATGATTATAGTGCTTTATATAGGTCATATGGTGGTAATTTGCATGAAGTATCACATGGAGAATCATTTATACAAGTGATACAAAATAGATTTAGTGATAATGGATTATATATATTAGATGAGCCTGAAGCAGCACTATCACCTCAAAGACAAATGAGTTTATTATGTTTAATAGATGATTTAGTAAAACATGGTTCACAATTTATTATTGCTACACATTCTCCAATACTTATAAGTTATAGAGATGCTGAAATATTAGATTTAAATAATAACTTTAAGAAAATAGAGTATAAAGATACTGAGATATATAAATTATATAAAATATTTTTAGATAATCCAGAAAGAATGCAAAGGGAATTATTTGATAAGGAGGATATATGAGAAAGATAAAAGTAAATACTGAAGCAGTTATAAGTGCATTATTTTTATTGGGTTATGATAAAGTAGATGCATTATTATATACATTTGTATTAGGTGCTATGAAGAATGCTTATAATAAATTAGGAAGAACTAAAATGTATGATTTAGATTTTGTAGTAGATGATTCTTTAAGTAGGGTATTTGATAATTGTATTAAGTCTAATTCTATTACAATGGTAGAATTAAAGGATGAATATAATATGGATACTGATGTATCTAAATATTGTAATTTAAAAGAAGGAACTATTACTTTTTTAGAATATATAGATAATGCTAATAATAGATTGTTAGCATTCTTTATAGAAAATAATATTAATATGGAAGAACTAGTATGTGAGAAAGTACGTAGATTAGGTATTAATAATATTAGAAATTTTTCAAGTATGTTTAGTGACAAAGAGAAAAAAATTGTTAAAGAAAAAATGAGTATAGTAATAGATAATCAAAAGAAAAAAATTAAGACATATTAGTAGAAAATATAAGAAAATATGTTATAATAAAAATGAAGGTGGGAATTAGATATGGCAAAAGAGAAAAAAGAAATAGAAAAAACTGAGATTATAGATAATCCAGAAAGAAATATTATGAGTGATAAGTCAAGACATATTATAGTAGCTGTAGTAGCAGCTGTATTAGTTATTGGTATAGTATTAGTAGCTATATTAGGAAATGGAAATGCTCCTAAGAAAACAAGTGATTCTAATAGTAATAAAGAAAGTAATACTACATCAAATATAAGTAGTAATACAACATCTAATGTTGAAAAGAAAGAAAGAAACAAAAGTACAGATTTCTTAAAAGATTTCTATGAAGCATTTGATAGTAAAGATGTTAAAGTAATATTCTTTGCTAGAACATCATGTGGATATTGTTCTTTACAAAAGCCAATATTAAAGAATGTTGCTAAAGATTATGATTTAGATTACTTTAATATAGATACTGATGAATTAAGTGAAACAGAAGTATCTGAAGTAATGAGTGCATTAGGAATAGGTGGATCTACACCAAATACAGTTGTTGTTAAAGAGGGAAAAGTTCTTGCTACATCAAATGGATATTTAGATGGAAAAGCATATGTTAAATATCTTGTTAAGAATGGAGTATTAAAAGAAGGTTCAATTTATAAACAAGAAAAGAATTTAAAAGAAATTGATTATTCAGAATTTAAAAAGATTGCTAAGGAAGATAAAACAAGTTTAGTATTCTTAGATACATCTGCTTGCCAAGCTTGTACAACAGTACGTTCATTATTAAATGATTTTGCAGATGATAATGATTTTGAAGTATATTATTTAAATTCTTATAATTTAACAGAAGATGACGTAACAGATTTAGTAGATAAAAAACTAAATGAAATGGGATATGATGAAAAACAATATAAAGAAAATAAATCTGTATCTGTACCATTATTATTGGTTATAAAAGATAATGAAATTAAAGATTATATTTTACAATCAACAGATGAATCTGATTATAAAAAAGTACTAAAGAAATACGATTTTATTAAATAATGAAAAAAAATAATAACAAGCAGGTTGTAGTTCAAAAAAACAATAATATTAGCACAAAGACAAAAAAGCGTTTAATTATTGGTGTAAGTAGTTCTATAATTTTGCTTGTTTTAATTCTATTAGGGACATTATCTCTAACATCAAAAGCAAAATCAGATTCAAAAAAAATGATAGATAGTTTTTATAAATTCTATGAGTCTAAAGATTATAAAGTAATATGCTATTATGATAGTAAAAAAGAAGATAATGAAGCATATTTTGAATTAGACTATTTATTACAATTATCTAAACAATATGGTATAGAGTATACAGAAGTAGATTCATCGAAGATAAGTGAAAAGAATAATAATAAAATAAAGAAATTATTAGGTATAGAGGGTATTAATCCAACAACAGTAGTTGTTAGAAATAAAAAGATTGTAGCGCAACAAGAAGGATTTATTGAAAGTAATAAATTAGTAGAGTTATTAATAGATGCTAAAGTATTAGATGAAGGTTCTAAATTGAAATCAATCGATAATTTAAAATTTATAGATTATAATAAATTTAAAGAAATAGTAGAAGATGATGACACAAATGTAGTTGTAGTTGGTCAATCTGCTTGTAAATATTGTAATTCTGTAAAGCCTATACTTAATAATATATCTAAAGCATATAAAATGGATATTAATTATTTTAATGTTAATGAAGAAACAACAGATAATTTAAAAGAATTTTTTGCTAAATTACCAGATATGGGATATGATGATGAAAAGTTAAAATCAGATGAGACATTTTATATGCCAACAGTATTAATTATTAAAGATAATAAAATTATTTCTTACTTACAAAATGAACACACTTTAGAAGAATATATAGATTATTTTAAAGAAAATAATATAATTGAATAATTAGAGGGTGGTATTATGAAGTGTGAAAAATGTGGATATTCTAATAGTGAATATGACATCATATGTGAAGAATGTGGTGCTCCACTAAATATTGAAAATAATATAGAACTTCAAAAAAAATATAATAATAAGCAAAAAGCAATAGATATTGAAAAGATAGTTCCAGATAATACTGAATTAGTATTTAATAGTACTAAAAAGAAAGTATCATATATGTTAATAATACTGTTTATATTATTTATATTTGGTATTATATTTTTAATAGGATATATATATAATGATTCAAAACAAAATAATGTTATAAATCAATTAAATGATTTTTTAGCTACTAATAAATTAGGTATTATATATATTGGAAATGATACAGAGATTAATAATAAATTAGATGAATACAAAGATAAATATAATATAAATTATAGATATTTTGATTCTAAAAAAATAAATAGAATAAAAAAACAAAAGATAAAGAATAAACTTAAGGTAAAAAATATTAATAATACTATATTTGTATTAGAAAATACTAAAGTAAAAGATTATACAAGTAAAAAAGATGAGCTAGATAAATTTTTACAAAAGAATGATATAATACCTAAATATATTGGGGATGCTAAAAAGGTAATTAGTGATTATGATACGGCTTTATTATCAGATGAACCATTAGTTATGTATATAGCAAATAATAAAAATGAATCTAATGTAGAACATCAAAAAAAGATTTCTGAATTTTGTAAAGAATATGAAATAAACTATACATTTATAGAGGGTTATTATTTAACTGATAATCAAAAATTGAAATTATTAAATAAAATAAATTATAGCGAAATACATGATGAATTAATTATTATTATTGATGAAAGAAAAGTATTAAAAGTTACAGAAACAGTACCTAATGATGATAAGACTTATTTTGAAATTATATCTAGTTATGGTATAATTGATGAGAGAAGTGCTAGAGAATTTGATAGAGTTGACTTAAAGGAATTTAATACTTTAATAAGTAATAAAGAAAAGAAAGTTATTTTAATAGAAAATAAGGATTGTACTTATTGTGAAAAGTTAAAACCAATTGTAGGTAAAATAGCTATAAAGAATAATTTTAAAGTATATTCAATAGTATTAGATGATGATAATAAAGATTCTATAGAGAAAAAACTAAAAGAAATTGGTTTTAGTGATGAAAAGATAGTACCTCCATTAGTAATAGTAACAGAAGATAATCATCTTTTGGATTATGTTATAGGTTTATCTGATAAAAATATTTATGTAGATAAATTTACAGAATTAGGGATAATTAGATAGGAGATTAATATGAACAATACATATACTCAATTAATGAATTATAAACAAAGAAATAAGGGAACAATATGCTGGAGACTTAAAGCACATTCAAAAGTAATTGAAAAACATTTAAATCCAGATGAAGAAATACAGTATGTTTTTGCTGCACAAAAAGGATTATCTTCATTAGAAATATTTAATACATATGTTGTAGCTGTAACAAATAAAAGAATAATTTTAGCTCAAAAAAGAATATTATTTGGATATTTATTAGTATCTATTACACCAGATATGTTTAATGATTTAACAATATCTACAGGTATTATTTGGGCTAAAGTAGTTATAGATACAGTTAAAGAAGTTATTACGCTATCTAATGTATCTAAAAAAGCTGCAAGTGAAATAGAAACATCAGTTACTGAAATGATGATGACTGAAAAAAAGAAATATGTAAAGATAGAAAAAGATAATTATTAAAATAATAGGCACTAACAAATGTTATGTGCCTTTTTATTGCAAATAAAGCTATTTTTATATATAATATAGGTGTGATGGCAATGAAGTATGTAAAGAGATTTTTTTATACAGGTATCGTATTTATATTTATTTTTGGAATAATAGCTTTTTGTGTTCATTTTATGTCTAAAGGATATACAAATAATTATTCTATAAATAATGATATAAAAGTTAAAGAAATATATACAAAAGATGAACAAGATGAACATAATAATTACTATATAGAAATTAAAGCTAATAATGTAGTATTTAATTATCAATTTTATAAAAATATTAAAAATGATAAAAAATTGGTAAATGATGTATTATATTATGATGGTGAGTATAAATGTGTATTACCTATATTAGATGAAGATATTAAAGTTGATTTTCAATGTTATAAAAATGGAGAATACTTTAATTATGTTGATTTAATAGGTAAAGATAGTAATTTAGATAAATATATTAAAAAACATTCAAAAAAATACGATAAAGATTTATTTAATAGAGATAATGCTCAAGGTAAAGAGTATGAAAAAGTATATTATTTTAGTGAAAATATTCCTGATGGATATGCTGCTTCTATTACTAATTTAAAGGGTATTATATCTGTAGTAGATGAAATAGTAGGTAAAGTAGAATTATTTGAGAAAGATGTATATAGAAGAGATATAAGTGCTTTTGTAGATTATTATTATGTAAGTGCTAATTACGATGACAAACAAGAATTTAGTGAGTTTTATGTAGTAAATATGATGAATGGTAAAACAGAGAAAGTTAAAACTCCAGACTATATTTCTTTTGATTCATATGTACAAGGTATAGTAGATAATTCTGTTTATGTATATGATATTAATAATGAAAGACAATATAAGTTAAATGTTAAAGATATGAATGTTACTGAAGTAGGTAATGCTGATAAAGGTATTAAATATTTTGATGGTAATTGGTCTTTAATAAGTGCTATTAAAGCAAATGATAAAGTATTATTTAAAAATAATGGTTTAAAAGAAAGTAATAAATTCTATCTATATAAAAAAGGTAATAAGCTATCAGGATTTAATTATTATTTCTATGAATCAGAAAGTGGTTATGATGTATATAGAAGTAATGTACAAAATAATAAAGTAAAAAAATATTTATTTAGTGTAAAAAATCCAGAAGATGTACAATTTATAGAAGATTATGTATTCTTTAAATATGATGATAGAATTAAAATGTATAGTGATTATACAGGTATAAAGACTATACTAAAAACTAGTGAATTAGAATATAATGATAATATTAAATATATAGTTTATAAAAAAGCATAGGTGATTTATATGGAGATTAAGCGATGGTGCCTAATATAATTAGTTAAAATATATAATTATAGAAGGAGAGATTTATGAAAACAATAATTACAGGTGATAGACCTACAGGAAGATTACATTTAGGTCATTACTTTGGTTCATTACAAAATAGAGTTAAAATGCAATATGATTATGATACATTTATATTAATAGCTGATGTACAAGCTTTAACAGATAATTATGATAATCCAGAAAAGGTAAGAAATAATGTTAAGGAATTAGCACTTGATTATTTATCTGCAGGTATAGATCCTAAACATAGTCATATATATATACAATCATTAATACCAGAAGTAGCAGAGTTAACAGTATATTTTTCAAACTTAGTATCTGTTGCTAGATTGTATAGAAATCCTACTACTAAGCATGAAGTAGGTCAAAAAGAACATTTATTTGGTGCTGATGGAGAAAGTATTACATATGGATTCCTAGGATATCCAGTATCACAAGCAGCAGATATAACAGCTTTAGATGGAGATGTAGTTCCGGTTGGAGAAGATCAATTACCACATATGGAACAAGCAAGAGAAATAGTTAGAAAATTTAATAATATATATGGTGAAACATTTAAAGAACCAGTGGCTGCATTAAGTAAAACACCACGTATTAAAGGTTTAGATGGTAATGAAAAAATGTCTAAATCATTAGGTAATTGTATATATATATCTGATGATGAAGAAACTATTACTAAGAAAGTAATGAGTGCTAAAACAGATCCTAATAAGATAAAAAAAGATGATCCAGCTAATCCTGATGTATGTATGGTATATTACTATCATAAGATGATAGAAAATGAAAATATAGATACTATATGTAGTGAATGTAAAAAAGGTAGTAGAGGATGTGTAGCTTGTAAAAAAGAATTAGCTAATGCATTATCTGAATATCTTAGACCAATTAGAGAAAAGAGAAAATACTATGAAGAACATCCTGAAGAAGTAGAACAAATATTAAAAGAAGGTACAGAAGCAGCTAGAAATAGAGCTAAAGATGTAATGAAACGAGTAAGAAAAAATATGAAATTAGATTATTTTGAATAAAAAATATAAAAACAATAGAATTTTGTTGCATTTTCTATTGTTTTTTAGTATAATTTAACTTGGTACATTTTTTAATTAATCCCACATTTAGTGAATTCTGGGAAAATTCACTTCATGTAAAGGAGAAAGGAAGTCATTATGAAAAATTCATATATGCAAAAGAAAGAAGAAGTAGTACGTAACTGGTATGTTATCGATGCTGAAGGAATTAGTTTAGGTCGTTTAGCTGCTAAAGTATCTAACGTATTACAAGGAAAGCATAAACCAACTTATACACCACATATTGATTGTGGAGATAACGTTATAGTTGTTAATGCTGAAAAAGTTAATCTAACAGGAAATAAATTAAATGATAAAATTTATTATAACCACAGTGGTTATACTGGAGGATTAAGAGAAAGAACTGCAAAAGAAATGATTGAAAAATATCCAGTTGAGATGATTGAAAGAGCTGT
>CADBNE010000015.1 GCA_902795975.1 uncultured Erysipelotrichaceae bacterium | reverse complement strand
TAAAAGGTGGTAAGTAATATGAATGAACAAGAATTAAAAAAATTAGAAGATAAACTATGGGCAGCAGCTGATAAGATGAGAGGTGCTGTATCAGTTTCAGATTATAAATTTATAGTATTAGGGTTAATATTTTTAAAATATATATCTGACTCTTTTGAAGAAAAATATAAGGAATTAGTTGAAGAAGGAGTAGGTCTAGAAGAAGAAAGAGATTGCTACATTGCAGAAAATATATTCTATGTTCCTAAAAATGCTAGATGGGAATATCTTGTTGAACATTCGAAAGATACTAATATAGGCGAAATCATTGATGATGCATTAACTTTAATTGAAAAAGAAAATACATCATTAAAGAATGTATTACCTAAAAATTATAATTCTCCTACAATGAGAAATGTTAATCTTGGAGAATTGTTAGATTTATTTACAAATATAAAAGTAGGTACTAAAGAAGCAAAAGAGAAGGATTTATTAGGTAGAATATATGAATATTTTTTAGGCCAATTTGCTAAAAATGAATTACAAAAGGGTGGAGAATTCTATACACCTGCTTGTTTAGTTAGAACCATGGTTGAATGTATTGAACCGTTTAAGGGTAAAGTGTATGATCCAGCATGTGGATCTGGTGGTATGTTTGTTCAATCAATGAAATTTGTTGAAGAGCATCAAGGTAATTTATATAATATTGGAATATATGGACAAGAGAAAAATCCAACTACATGGAGATTAGCTAAAATGAACTTGGCTATACGTTCTATGTATGGAGATTTGGGAAAATATGCTGCTGATACTTTTACTGAAGATTTACATAAAGATTTAAAAGCAGATTTTATTCTTGCCAATCCTCCGTTTAATTTAGAGTGGGAAAGAGATAAAGTAGAAAATGATCCAAGATGGAGATATGGATTAGCACCTAAGAATAATGCTAATTATGCATGGCTGCAACATATGATTTCCAAGTTATCTCAAAATGGAAAAATGGCTTGTATTTTAGCTAATGGTTCATTATCAGCTGGAGGACAAGAGGGAGAAATTAGAAAGAATCTTATAGAAAATGATTTAGTAGATTGTATTATAGCGATGCCAACTAATTTATTTTATACAGTAACAGTTCCATGTTCTATATGGATTATTAATAGAAATAAGAAACAAAAAGGAAAAACTTTATTTATAAATGCTAATAACTTTGGAACAATGGTAACAAGAAGATTGAGAGAGTTAAGCATTGAGGACATAAAAAATATTGCAGATGTTTACCATAATTATCAAAATAATGAAAATTATGAAAATCTTCCAGGTTTTTGTTACTCTGCAACAATTGATGATATTAAATCAAATGATTATGTACTAACACCTGGCAGATATGTAGGTGTAGTAGATAATGAAGATGATGGCATACCTTTTGAAGAAAAAATGAATGCTATTACTTCTGAATTATCAAGACAATTTGAAGAATCACATAGACTTGAAGAAGAAATAAAAAAGAATCTTAAAGCAATAGGATATGATATTTAGCATTTTTTTTATATAATAATTTCACTTTAAGGGGGAATTATTATGAAATCAGATGTAATATTGAGTATTACAATGGAAATGAGCAAATGTTTAACTGATTATCAGTTAAACAAACTGAAAGAAGTTTTAATAATAAAATTGGATGATATAGATATAATCATTCCAACGGATGAGAATAAGCATCAAAAAGAATTAATTGAAAATGAGAATATGATTGATGCTTTTCTATCGTCAAAAGAAATAGAAGGATGTTCTGAAAGAACAATAAAGTATTATAAAGAAACAATTTATACATTTTATTCAAAGTTCGATGTAAGTATAAAAAAAATTAGTACAGAAGAAATTCGAAAATATTTGTCGGATTATAGATGTAATTCATTATGTAGTTCTGTTACAATAGATAATATAAGAAGAGTTTTATCATCATTCTTTTCGTGGTTAGAAGATGAAGACTATATAATAAAAAGCCCTATAAGAAGGATACATAAGATAAAAACTCCAACTATTGTAAAAGAAACTTTTACAGACGAAAATTTAGAAATTTTGAGAGATAAATGTAATAATATTAGAGATTTGTCATTACTTGAAATATTAATATCAACCGGAATAAGAGTTGGAGAACTTGTTAATTTAAATATAAGTGATATTAATTTCGAAGATAGATCGTGTATTGTCTTAGGAAAAGGAAATAAACAAAGAGAAGTATATTTTGATGCTAAAACAAAATTACATTTAAAAAGTTATATTGATAATAGAACTGATAATAATGATGCATTATTTGTTTCATTAAGAAAACCATATCAAAGATTATCAATATCAGGTGTTGAACTAATAATTAGGACATTAGGATTAAATTCTAATTTAAAAAAAGTTCATCCTCATAAATTTAGAAGAACATTAGCTACTGTTGCTATTGATAAAGGAATGCCTATTGAGCAAGTTCAAAAATTATTAGGACATGTAAAAATTGATACAACAATGAATTATGCAATGGTTAATCAAAGTAATGTTAAAATATCGCATAGAAAATTTATAGCATAATATTGTGATTTGTAAGAGAAAGGAGTACAAATATGGAAAAAAAATTAAAATTTGATTTTAATGATAAATTGAATGAAGAAGATAAAGAAAATCAGACACTTGGATGTAGACAAAAAAACCCAGATATATGTTCAAGTAACGGTATTGAAGATATTTGTGCTTTTGCAAGTCCTGATGGTATATGTAAAAAGCCTTCTCGAGCTTGGAAAAAACAATATGAAAAATTGTTGAATGAAAGCAAGGAGGTAAAATAATGTTTAATGAATATACAATAAAAGATGTAATTGAAGAAGTAATTGATTATAGAGGAAAAACTCCTAAAAAATTAGGTGGCGATTGGTCTGAAGAAAAGACTGAATACATGGCTCTTTCTGCGAAAAATATAAAAAAAGGAAGAATAGTTCAACCTGATACTATTAGATATGTAGATCAAAAAATGTACAATAAATGGATGAAGCAAGAGGTAGAAAGAGGAACTATACTTATAACTTCTGAAGCTCCATTTGGTGAATTATTGTACTGGGATTCAGATGAAAAGATTGTATTAAGCCAAAGATTATTTGGATTAAAAATAAAAAAAGAATTTAATTCAAGATATATTTATTATTATATGTTTAGTGAACAATTTCAAGGTGAACTTAGTGGAAGAGCAACAGGTTCAACTGTAACAGGTTTAAGACAACCAGAATTACTTAAATGTCATCTTAAGGTTCCTAACAGAAAATATCAAGATATAATTGCTAATATATTAATGAACATTGATAAAAAAATTGATTTAAATAATGAGATAAATAATAATTTACAGGAGTTAATTAATAATATTTTTATAAGTAAATTTGTTAATTTTGATGAATATAATGGGGAATATAAAACTACAGAAATTGGTGATATTCCTATTAATTGGAGAATAGATAATTTCGGAAGTGTAATATCATTTTCGAATGGTTATGGTTGGGATTCAAAAGACATGTTAGAAAACAGCATGCCAGATACCTATAAAGTATTTAAAATGGGAAATATAAAGATTGGTGGAGGAATTAATAAAGAGAAGACTAAAAGCTGGATACTTAAAGAAAAATGTGCTGGCTTAGAACAATTCCTATCAAAAAAAGGTGATGTTCTAATGTGCATGACAGACATGAAAAGTAGTGAAAATCCTTTATTAGGACATACAGCTTTAATTGATCGCGACGATGAATTTGTTATTAATCAGCGTGTGGGATTGATAAGATGTGATAAAGAAATAAAATGGCCATATATATATACAATGACTAATTTACCATTCTTTATAAGCGATATTAGAAGTAAAGCACATAGTGGTGTTCAAGTAAATTTAACTACATCAGGTATATGTGACACTAAAGTATTAATTCCTGATGAAGAATCATTAAATGAATTTTATAAAAATGTAACTCCTATGTATGAAAAAATGTTTGTTTTAAATAATGAAATTGAATATTTAGAGCAATTAAAAGATACATTATTACCAAAGTTAATGAACGGTGAAATAGATTTAGAAAATATAGAGATTTAATCATACAAATTGTGATTTGAGGTAGATATATGAATATAGATGACTATAGTGATAGTATTAAAAAAAATATTAATAGAATCAAAAAATCAGATATCTCAGATATAATTGATATTACAATAAAAAATTATGCGTTATATAATGCATTTTTCTCAGAATTACAAGAAAAATTATCTAACAATAAAAATAAAGTAAATCAAAAATTAAATGCATTAAATTTGTTGATTATGCATTCTACTTTCATGTTTAATTCTTTTATCAATGATTTGGTCACTAATAACTATTATTCCTTAAAAATAAATATGAGAGTTATATCTGAATTTTATTTTAAATTGTTGTTTTTACTATATAGTGATGAATATGTTTCTAAATTATATTTAGATTTCAACAATATTTATTTATATAATATCTCAAGAAAATTCAATAATTTTTCAAGAATGGACAGTAAAGAACAATTTAAATTGGAAAAAATATATTCTGAAACTCTCAAGAAATATAAACTTCCTAATGATATAAAGGAAGATTATTGGATAAAAAATGCTTTGGAACATACCACAGGTAAAACATCAAGAAAAAGTATTCAAGAAATTATTAATTGGTTAAAATGTAATAAAAAAATAGATGATGCGATAATAATTTCTTATGAAGATAATTGCGATTATAATCATTGTGGAATCGGTTCTTTAAATTTTCATCAATTAATCGATTTATATGATTCGCAAAATAAATTTTACATTATGTACCAACCAATATTAAGTGAATTTAATTATATTCTTACTAATATTGTCATTAAATATATGGAAGAATATTCAGAATGCAAAAATCAGGAATTATTGGATACATTAATAAATAATTTGAATTATATATTTAAAAAGGGAAGTGATTAATATGATTAATGAAGAACAATTAGAAGATGTAACAGTAGGTATTTTAGAAGATTTAGGCTATGAGAGATTATGTGGTTACGATATAGATAGAGATTATCATAGTGTATTCATGGATGATAATTTATTTGACGATTTATGTAGAATAAATAAAAATTTTAATGATAGTCAAATACAAGAAGCTATAAAAACAATAAAAACATTATCTAATGGTAATCCTATTGAAGATAATAAAGTTTTTACAAGATATCTAATTGAAGGAGTACCAGTTCAAATTAAAACTAATACTGGATATCAATACAAAAATGTAAAACTAATTGATTTTGATGATATAAACAATAATCATTTTCAGGCAGTTAGACAATTTACAATTATTGAATATGAAGAACGAAGACCAGATGTGATTATATTTATAAATGGTATTCCATTAGTTGTTGTTGAGTTTAAAACTGCTACAAACGAAAATGTAAATATTGAAGAAGCGTATACACAATTGGTAAGATATAAGAATTTAGCAATACCTTCATTATTTAAATATAATCAAATATTAGTCATAAGTGATGGAGTTTCTGCTAGAGCGGGTACTATTACAAGCCCATTTTCTAGATTTAGCGAATGGAAAAAAATAGAAGATACTGATGAAGTGTTTGCAGAGATGCCAACACATGAAATTCTTTTTAAAGGAATGTTTCGAAAAGATAGATTGTTAGATATTATCCAAAACTTTATTTTGTTTAGTGATGATAAGAAGATATTATCACAATACCATCAGTATTTTGGGGTTAAGAAAGCAATTGTATCTACTGTTGAAAAAGGTTATAAGACAGGTAAAGCGGGTATAGTATGGCATACACAAGGTTCAGGTAAATCATTTAGTATGGTTTTTTATGCTGGTAATATGATTAAAATACTTAACAATCCTACAATTGTTGTTGTGACAGATAGAAATGATTTAGATAACCAATTATATGAAACATTTGTTAAATGTGACTATTATTTAAAACAAACACCGAAGAGAGCGGATTCTAGACATGATTTAGAGGAAATGTTAAAAGGTAGAGTTGCAGGTGGAATATTTTTTACAACTTTACAAAAATTTGAAGAAGAAACTGGTTTGTTTACAGATAGAGATGATATTTTAGTATTAGTTGATGAAGCTCATAGAAGTCACTATGGTTTAGAAGCTTCTATGAAAATAGATTATAGTACAAATGAGGCAGTGGAAAAATATGGTACAGCAAAATATTTACATAATGCTTTACCTAATGCTGTATACATTGGCTTTACTGGTACTCCAGTTGAAACTAAAGATAAATCTACATCATCTATTTTTGGGGAAGTAATTGATACATATGATATGACTCAAGCAATAATGGATGGTTCCACGGTTCCTATTAAGTATGAATCTAGAATAGCAAGAGTTGGGTTAAATCAAAAAATATTAGATGAAATAGATAATTATTATAAATTTGTTGAAGATTCTGGTTCTGCAGATGAATATGTTATAACAAAATCAAAACAAATGATGGCAAAAATATCACAAGTTATAGAAGATCCGGATAGATTAGAGTTAATAGTAAAAGATATTATTAATCATTATGAAGAAAGAAAAGATATGGTTGCTGATCATGCAATGGTTGTTGCATATTCCAGAAAAGCAGCATATACAATGTATCAAAAATTTTTAGAATTAAGACCAGATTATAAAGATGTAGTTAATATGATTATTACTCCTTCAAATAAAGATTCAGAAGAAATGCAAAATGCTATTGGTACAAAGAATGATAAGAAAGAGTTAGAAATTAGATTTAAAAATGATGCCGATGACCCTAACGAGAAGTTTAAGATTGCTATAGTAGTAGATATGTGGCTTACAGGATTTGATGTTCCAAGACTTGGTGTTATGTATATTGATAAGCCAATGAAAGCACATAATTTAATGCAGGCTATAGCACGAGTAAATAGAGTTTATAAGACTAAACCTGCAGGTTTAATTGTTGATTATATAGGATTGAAATCATGGCTAATAGATGCATTAAAAATATATACTTCCAGAGACCAAAAACAAGTAGAAGATATACAAATTATTGTTGATACTTTAAAGGATAAAATTGAATTAATAGATAATATATTAAATGGTTTTGATTATAGTATTTTTAATAACTTAGATAATACAGGTAAGTATAATCTTATTAAAGATGCTGCAAATTTAGTATTAACATCTGAAGACATAAAAAATAGATTTATGAAACACAGTTTAGATGTTAAGAATCTTTATACATTATGTAATGGTATCCTTGAAAGAGAATATAAAGAAAAATCATTATTTATTATATCTGTAAGATCTTTTATATCTAAAATTAATAATGATAATAAATTAGATGTATCAGAGATTAATAGAACAGTTAGTAGAATGCTTGAAGAGTCTATTAAAGAGGATGAGTTAATTAATTTAGATGAATTATCACGAAGTAATAGTTTAGAGTTATTGAGTGAGAGTATGCTTGCTAAGTTAAGAACATTAAAGGATAAAAATGTTGCTGCAGAAATATTATCACGCGCTATTAGAACAACTATAAACGATATAGGAAGGATAAATTTAACTTTACAAGAAAAGTTTTCAACTAGATTTAATAAAATTGTTGCAGCATATAATGAGAGAACAGATTTAGCAGATATCGAGAAAATAATTGAGGAAATGATTAATTTAAAAATAGAAATAGAAGAAGAATTAGCGAGGGGTAATGAATATGATTTATCACCTGAGGAGAAAGCCTTTTTTGATGCCTTAGGTGCAGATTCTGAAATTAAAGAGTTAATGAAAGATGAAACATTAGTGCAAATAGCAAAAGAACTGGTAGAGATAATTAATGAAAATTTAACTTTAGATGCATTTAAAAGAGAAGATGCTAGAGCAAGAATAAGAGTTAATATAAGAAGATTACTTATAAAATATAACTATCCTCCAATTAAGCGTGAGGGTGCAGTTGAAAAAGTAATTAAACAAGCAGAGCTAAAATATAGCGAATTATAGGAGGAATTAATGAAAAAAATTGATGGAAGTCCTAAAAGTTTAAAACAATTATTATTGAATACTAAATATACTATTCATTATTATCAGCGTGAATATATGTGGGGAAAAAAACAAATTGAAGAATTAGTTGATGATTTAACTTCAGAATTTTTAAATAATTATAATGCTGGTGATTCTCGTGATAAAGTAATGGATTATGGAGCTTATTTTATGGGGTCTGTAGTTTTAGCTGGAAGAGAAAATGCAATAATTGATGGTCAACAAAGATTAACTTCTTTAACTTTATTATTAATTTATTTAAAAAATAAAATGGAAGAAGAAAATCTTTCGTATTCAACTGTGGATGGAATGGTTTATTCTGAGGCATATGGAAAAAAATCATTTAATATTAATGTTGAAGAAAGAGAAGATGTTTTAAATGCTATTTATAATAATATAGATTATAAATATGATGGAAAAAATGAATCAGTACAAAATATAATTAATAGATATTCTGATATAGATGAAATATTTCCAACTGACATAATTGATAATTGTATAATGAATTTTATAGATTGGTTAGTAGAAAGGGTATTTTTTATTGAAATAGTAGCTACCGAAGAACAAGATGCTCATAAGGTTTTTGTAAGCATGAACGACAGAGGTTTAAGTTTAACTCCAACAGAGATGTTAAAAGGTTATTTACTATCCGAAATATCAAATGATGAAATTAGAGAATCTTGTAATGAAATATGGAAGCATCAAATTGTTTTATTGAAAGCTGTTGATAAATCAGAAGATGAAGCTTTTATTAAACATTGGTTACGTGCTCGTTATGCTAATACAATACGAGAAACTAAAGCTAATGCTATACCATTAGATTTTGATAATATTGGTTCAGGTTTTCACAAATGGGTTCGCGAAAATAAAAACTCAATGGAATTACGTGAGAGCAAAGATTTTGAAAATATTATAAACGAGTTTAAATTTTATAGTGATTTATATATTAAAATAAAAAAATATGAATCAGAATTAACAGAAAAATATGAACACATATATTATAATGCTCAGTTAGGCTTTACTTTTCAACCTCAATTGTTATTAGCACCAATTAATATTGATGATAGTGAAGAAATAATTGAAAAAAAATTATATCTTATTTCAAGATATATTGATATGTATATTTATTCAAGAGTAATTAATTATAGTAAATGTGATTATAATGTTATAAAACACAGAGTATTTACCATAACTAAAGAAATCCGAAAAATGGATATTAATAGTTTGTCTAATAAATTAATTGAATATATAACTACATTTGATCAAAAAATAGATAATTTTGTTTATTGGGAAGTTAATGGATTTACAAAAAAATATATTAAACATATACTTGCAAGAATTACTGGATATTTAGAAGTTGGTTCTGATATGCCAAATAATTATGTAAACTATATTGATATATATTCAAAAAATCCATTTGAAGTTGAGCATATTACTTGCGATCATTATGAGTGGTTTAAAGATATTTATTCAAGTGAACAGGAGTTTATTTCATTTAGAAATAACATTGGTGATTTGCTATTATTACCTAAATCTATAAATGGAAGCTTAAATGATGATAGGTATGAGCTTAAAGTGAATAAATATTGTTCTAATGAAGGAAATATATTAACTGCTTCTTTGGGTCATATAACTTATGAAAATAATCCAAGATTTTTAAAGTTTATTTCGGATAATAAATTAAATTTTGAACCTTATGATAAGTTTGGTAAGGAAGAAATAATTAAACGTAGAGAATTATATAAGAAAATAGTTGATATTTTATTTGATGTAAATAGTTTGAGAGTATAATGTTTAAAGAATTACAAATATGTAATTCTTTTTTACTTACTTTACATTTTCATATGTTAAAATAATTATAGGTGATAGTATGTATTTTAAACTAGAAAAAGTATTAGAAAGAGATATAGATTTATTAATTATTAATAATATTATAAATAATAAATTATTAAAATTATTTTTGAGTAAAATAGGTATAGATAATTATAAAGTAATAGAAGTAGAACATTCACATGTAGATGATATATTAGGAGAATCAGATATAACTATTATAGTAGAAAAAGATAATCATAAAATAGGATTATTAATAGAAGATAAAATAGATGCACGTGCTATGAAATTACAACCAGAAAGATATATAGAACGTGGTAATAGAGGCGTTAGTAATAATATATATAATGAATTTAAAACATTTATAGTAGCACCACAAGAATATTTAGGTACTAATATATATG
Organism: uncultured Erysipelotrichaceae bacterium; assembly: GCA_902795975.1. The sequence continues at coordinate 369 of CADBNE010000015.1, read as the reverse complement.
TTGATAAATATCAATATAAAATATCTTATGAAGAATTATTAGTTGTATTATCAGATGATATATATGCTAATACATTACTTAATAAAGCCATAGAAGAAAAAGAAATAGGATATAATGTTATTGAGAATGAAATGGTTACTAATTTTTGGAATAAGTATTATGAATTTATTAATAAAAATTATCCTACTATAAGAATACATGAAGTAAATGGTCCTAGAGGCACAAGAGCAGCATGGGCTTACTTTGATACTGGTTATAGTCAAGTAAAGATAGTGCATAAGTTAGATAGAGGTTATATAGATTTAACTTTTGATAAGATGAATGATTATATAGATATATTTAATAAATATATTCCTAATGATATATATG
>CADBNE010000014.1 GCA_902795975.1 uncultured Erysipelotrichaceae bacterium | reverse complement strand
GTTTATTATGAAATAGGAAAACTTTTAAGTGAAGCTGGTAAAGAGTATGGTAAAAATATAATTAAACAGTATTCAGAGAAACTAATGGTTGAAGTTGGTAAAAAGTATAATGAAAGAACTCTTTATGGAGTGAGAAAATTTTTTGAAGTGTTCAGTAATGAAAAATTGAACCCGCTGGGTTCAATTTTGTGTTGGAGTCATTATAGAGAATTATTATCTTTAAAAAATATTGATGAAAATATAAAAACAATTGAAGAAAATGATACAGTAGGTAGTATTATATGTAAACAAGATAATAAATATATAATTAAATATTGTTCTGATAATAGAATAATATCTAGAGAGTATATAATAAAAAATATATAGTGTTAACTATATATTTTTTTATAAATCATCTACTATTTCAGTACCATCATATTCTATATTAAAAGGGTATTTCTTAATAATTATTTTATTCTTTATATAATCTATATGTGTAGTATATACTTCTATATTATTTTTAATACATTCATGGTATAACATATTTTTAATATTATTATCTATTCTATGACCTATAATAATTAATTTTAAATGTTTTTCTATGTTATAGAATTTATCTTTTGATAGCATTCTATATTCTTGTTCATATTTCCAATTAGTATATTTACTCATTAATATTTTTTCTATATCTTTATCTTTAATTTTTATTTCTTCTAAATTTAATTCTGGTATTTTTTGAGTTTGTTTTATATACTTAATAGGTTTTACTTTTGGTAAGTTTTCAAATCCTAAACATATGCCTTTATACATGTTTGAGTATGAAGCCCACATTGCTTGATTTCTACAATTATCTGTTAATGATAATATTCCGTATGGTTTAAATATTTCATCTATTATACTGGGTCTTTCTCCTGCTACTTCACCAATAGATGCTCCTGCATATGATAAATTAAAATTAACTAGATATGATTCAAATGGATCGTTTAATTCATCAAAGCTAGGCATATATATTCTTTTATTATTTATTATATCTAATATTCTATCTAAATCTATAAGATCTCTTATAGATTTATACTTATAATATATCTTATTCATTTAATCACCTTAAATAAATTATAGTAAAAAAATATTATATATTCAATAGATAGAATTTTTATATTTGATTTATATTAAGTTATGATTTATAATCTATATAAGGATAGTTTACTATAGGAGTGATTATATGAAATATAAGAAAATAATTATTACTTTTATATTATCCATATTTATTTGTCCTAGTATAGTGAGTGCTAATATAATATGTAATGATGGTACAATGAGTAAAACATGTAAATCTTGTACAAAAGGTTGTTGCTCTGGGCATAAAGGATGTACTAATAATCCTGTAATTAAAAAGACTAGTAACAAAAAGAGTAATAAAAAGAGCAATAAAGTAAGTAATAAGAAGAGTAATAAGGTATCAAATAAAGTAAGTAATAAAACTAGTAATACTAATATATTGAATAATAGTGTAGTTAAAGTATTACCTAAAAGTAAAGATGCTAAATTAAAAGAATTAACTTTAAATGGTGAAAAGATTAATATAAGTGATACTATAGAATATAGTACTAATAAAAATGAGGTAGTTATAACTGCTGTAGCAAATCATAAGAATGCTACTGTAAAATATGAAACTCCATTTAAAGTAAAAGAAGGATTAAATACTACTAAGATAAATGTTATAGCTGAGGATAAGGTTACAAAAAAGGATTATACTATAAATATTAATAGATTATCTGATAATGTTGGTATTAAGGTATATGTAAATGATATAGATGTAGTATTTAATGATTATATAAGTGATATAGTTAGATTAGATTCATATACTGATGAAATATATATTAGATATGAATTAGAAGATGAAAAATCTAAAGTAAATTTGGATTATGATAAGGTTTTAGGTACTAGTGAAAAACAAATTAAATTTGAAGTAGTAGCAGAAAGTGGTAAAACACAAGAATATGTAATTAATATAAAAAAAGATGACCCAGAAGAAGTTATTGAAACTAAAAAAAATAGTTTAATAGTTAGAGTATTTGAATTTATACTTAAAATATTAAAATTATTTAGAAAATAAAAGAAAGGAAAATTATTATGATGAATATTGATGAAGCAGTAGAAGTAAGTTATATGGATAATCTAGATAATACTATAGATTATTTAAAGAAAGCTAAAGAGAATAACGAAAATGTTTATATTGATTTTAATTCAGAAAATGGAGTAATTAGATTATATTCTGCTGATATAGATGTAGATACTGCATATCAAAGAATATATGGTTTAACTAAGGAAGAAAAAGAAAATTATGAAAGTGAATTAAATAGTGCATCTAATAAAGAAGAAGTACATGCTAAATATCAAAATTTAATAGCGGTATATTTTGATATGTTAAGAGATAATTCTACTAAATTAGATTATAAGATTACATCAGCATCTAATCTTCTAAAGACATTAAAAGAATGTAAAAAATTAAATAAGAATATTTATATAGATTATGATAGTACTGATTCTATTATACCTATTAGATTTTATTCAATGGATTTAGATATTGATAGAGCTTTTCTTTCTATAATGGGATTAACTAAATCTCAATATTCTGAAAATAAAGAAAGAATAAAAATGATTAGAAATAGTAAAGAATTAAATAGTGCAATGGATGATTTTATTTGAATAATATAAATAAATATGATATATTACAAGCAAAGAGGGATAGTATGAGAAGAATTTTAACATATGGAACATTTGATTTATTACATTATGGTCATATTGAAATATTAAGAAGGGCTAAAGCATTAGGTGATTATTTAGTAGTAGCAGTTTCAACTGATGAATTTAATGCGATAAAAAATAAAAAAGCATATCATAATTATGAGACAAGAAAGAAAATGTTAGAGGCTATTAGATATGTAGATTTAGTTATTCCAGAAAATGACTGGGATCAAAAAAGAAATGATGTAATAAAGTATGAAATAGATGAAGTTGTTATGGGTTCTGATTGGGAAGGTAATGAAAAGTTTGAATCATTAAAAGATATATGTAAAGTTACTTATTTACCTAGAACAGAAGGTGTATCAACTACTAAGATAAAAAGAGATTTAGGATTACAAGAACCAATTAATGGTGTAGATCAAATACCAAATACATAGAATTGATTTTATCAATTCTTTTTCATTGTATAAAAAGTTAAATTATGTTAATATTAATTATAGAGAATAATAAGGAGTTGGAAGTATGAGAAGGGTATTAACATATGGAACATTTGACTTATTGCATTATGGTCATATTAGATTATTAAAAAGAGCTAAAGCATTGGGTAATTACTTAATAGTTGGTCTTACAACTGATGAATATAATGTTTTAAATCATAATGAAACTTTTCATAGTTATGAGAAAAGAAAAGATATGTTGGAAGCATTAAGATATGTAGATTTAGTTATTCCAGTGGATAATAATACAAATAAAATAGATGATATTAAAGATTATAAGGTAGATACTATTATAATGGGTGAAGATTATGCTGGTAATGCTGAATATGAGGTATTAAAAGAATATTGTAATGTAATATATCTAGATAGAACAGATGGTGTATCTACAGATGAAATAATAGAGTATTTAAATAATAAAAAAAAGAATAGCGAAGAAATGAAATAATCATTTCTTTTTTTTGTAAACTTAAGTAAAGTATTGAATATAATATATTGAGCATATTATATATAGAATACAATGTATTCTTATATATTGGTGTTCGCTAATCGCATTAGCGTTTTTATATAGATTGAGAACATTTTTGTTCTCTTTTTTTTGATTTTTGTGTTATAATATGTTTTGTTTTTGAGAAATTGTAAAAAAATTGTTGTTAAAAAAAGGAAATCGAGATATTTTATCGTATATTATTATTGGAGAGTTTGTGATGCGTATGGTTAAGATAGATAATTCAGTAATTATGGATATTCGTAACAAAGTAGATATTGTTGAAATTGTATCTAACTATGTTGCATTAACAACTAGAGGAAAAAACTATTTTGGTAAATGTCCATTTCATGATGATCATTCACCTAGTATGAGTGTTTCCAAAGATAAACAAATTTATACATGTTTCTCATGTGGAGCTACAGGTAATGTATTTAAATTTATACAAGATTATGAACATATATCATTTATAGAGGCGGTTAAAAAGTGTGCGGATATAGCTGGTATAGAACTTGATATAAAAATAAATGATTATGATTCAGTTCCTAAAAAAAATAAAGAGTTATATGAAATATATGATATTAGTCAAAAGTTTTATCAAAATAATATTAATAGTACATTTGGTAAGGATGCTAAAGAGTATTTATATTCTAGAGAGTTAACTGATAATGAAATTAAAAAGTTTGAAATTGGTTTATCTTTAGATGAATATGATATGTTATCTAAATTATTACATCAAAAGAATTATAGTGATAAAGACTTAATTAAGAGTGGACTTGTTAATGCTAATGACAATGGAATATATGATATATATCGTAATCGTATTATGTTTCCATTACATGATACTAATGGTCATGTTATTGGTTATAATGGTAGAGCCTATAAAGGTGATATAACTAATAGATATGTTAATTCAAAGGAAACAGATATATTTAAAAAACGTGATTATATATATAATTATCATAGAGCTAAAGAAGAAGCTAGAGAGAAAAAAGAGATTATTATTATGGAAGGACCTATGGATGTTATTAGAGCATCAACTATAGGTATTAATAATGTTGTTGCTACATTGGGTACAGCATTCTCTTCATCTCAAGCTAATTTGATTAGAAGATTATCTGATAATGTTATATTATGTTTTGATGGTGATGAAGCTGGATTAAAAGGTACTAAGTCAGCTATAGTAGAATTACAAAATATAGGTGTTAATCCTAAGATAGTTAGATTGCCTGAAAACTTAGACCCAGATGAATATATTAAAAAGTATGGGGAAGAGAAATTTAGAACATTACTTTCTAAAGCATATGATGTATTAGAGTTTAAAGAAATATTATTAAAAAAAGATATTAACTTAGATAGTGTAGAAGATGTTTCTAAGTATGTTAAAATTATGATTGATGAAATCAATAAGATAGATGATGATATACTTAGAGATTTAACTGTTAATAGATTAGCTGAAGAAACTAAGATTAGTAAAGATTTAATACTTAGTAAGATTAAGGCTAAGGAAGAAATAGAAATTCCTACTATTAAGAATACTACTAAGAAGAGTAAATATAAGAAGTCAATTGATGGATTATTCTATTATATGTTAAAAGATGAAGAAGCAATTGAGTTATATGATAAGAAAATAACATATATTCCAGAAGATAATTATAGACATTTAGGATTTCAAATCTGTACATTTTATAAGAAAAATGGTTATATAGATGTTGCTGATTTACTTACTGAAGTAAGAGAAGATGAAGAAGCGGTTAAAACTATTGGTGAAATAATGATGCTTGAATTAAATGAAGATAATAAAACAGTAGCAATTAATGATTATTTAAAAAATATAAAAGAGTATGGAGATAGAAATAAAGTTAATAAATATGAAAGTGAATTGGCTATGTCTAATGATTTAGAAGAGAAATTAGCACTAGCTGATAAACTTATTGAATATAAAAAGAGGAGTGAATTAAATGGTTGATGAAATAAAAAGTTTCGAGAAAAGAAAAGAAGAGTTAGTTAAACAAGGTAAAGAAAAAGGATTTATCACATATGAAGAGTTAGCTAAAGCATTAAAGGGATTAGATTTAGATTCAGATTCATTAGATGATTTATATAATACCTTTAATCAAAATAATATTGCTATAGTATCTGAGGAAGAAGAAGCAACTGGTGGTACTGAAGCATTATTACTTGATGATAATACATTAACTAAGGATTTAACAATAAATGATCCAGTAAGAATGTATTTAAAAGAAATAGGACAAATTAAGTTACTTACATTAGATGAAGAATCTGCTTTAGCAGATAGAATAATGGAAGGTGACGTAGAAGCTAAAAATACATTAGCTGAAGCTAACTTACGTTTAGTTGTTAGTATTGCTAAAAGATATGTAGGACGTGGAATGTTATTCCTAGATTTAATTCAAGAAGGTAATATTGGATTAATGAAAGCTGTAGATAAATTCGATGTATCTAAAGGTTATAAATTCTCTACATATGCTACATGGTGGATTAGACAAGCTATTACAAGAGCTATAGCAGATCAAGCAAGAACTATTCGTGTTCCAGTACATATGGTAGAAACAATTAATAAATTAGCACGTGTACAAAGACAATTAACTCTAGAACTTAATCGTGAACCAACTGAAGAAGAATTAGCTAAGAAGATGAATACTAGTGTTGAAAAAATCCGTGAAATTTATAAGATTAGTCAAGATCCAGTAAGTTTAGAGACACCTATAGGTGAAGAAGATGATTCACATTTAGGAGATTTCATTAAGGATGAAAGAAGTTTAAGTCCAGAAGAATTTGCTACAAATGAAATGTTAAAAGATGAAATAAGTCAAGTACTTGAAACTTTAACAGAAAGAGAAGAAAAAGTAGTAAGATTAAGATTTGGCCTTGAAGATGGTAAACCAAGAACTCTTGAAGAAGTTGGACAAATGTTTGGGGTTACAAGAGAGCGTATTAGACAAATTGAAGCTAAAGCTTTAAGAAAATTAAGACATCCATCTCGTAGTAGAAAACTAAGAGATTATATTGGTGAATAATGAAAATATCTAAAAGATTAAATACTATAGCAGACATGATTAACCCATCATCTAGAGTAATAGATGTTGGGTGTGATCATGGACTTTTATCTATATATTTAGATTTAGAAAAGAATTGTAATTGTTTAGCTAGTGATGTTAATAGTAATGCTTTAGAAAATGCTAAAAGTAATATAATAAAATATAATGCTAAAAGAGTTGATACTCTTTTAACTGATGGTATAGAAAATATAGATATTAGTGATGATGATATTATTGTTATTGCTGGTATGGGAACATCAACCATTAAACATATTTTAGAAGATAAGAAATTAAGTAATACATTAATAATATCTTCTAATAATCAATTATATGAATTAAGAAAATATATAATTTCTTTAGGATATAAAATTGAAGATGAAAAATATGTTTTAGATCATCAAAAACATTATGTAATTATTAAATTTATTAAAGGTAATTGTAAGTATTCTAAATTAGATTTACAATATGGACCAATAGTAAAAAATGATAATGAATATTTATTATATGAATTAAATAAACAAGTAAATATAAAAAATAGAATTACTAATAGTAGTTTTATAGTTAAATTTAAAAATAAAAGAGAAATAAATAAATTAAAGAAGTTATTAAAAAAATTAGAAGAAAATTAATTAATTTTCTTCTTTTTTATATAAAAAATGTTGGACCTTTATTATTTTGTTTTTCTATTACTTCTTCAGCTTCAATAACTTCTTTAGTTGGTGTAGTATCATTTTTCTTAAATTCATTCATAACATTAAACATAGTTTTTAAGTTTTTCATAATAGGAGACATTTGTTTAACTACTGGTATAGTTTGATTTATAACATTTAATGTTTTAGAAGTACCATTAATAATAGAACTAAGACTAAATTTAGATAATAAACTGGTAGAATTTTCTATTGGCATACTATATAAATAGGGATTATAAAAGTTCATACGTCCTCCTTACTATATTAGTATATGCCTATATAATTTATTGTTTACTAGTATAATAAAAATATAATTAATCCTGTAATTAAAGAATGTAATAATCTAGATATTAAATAAGGGATATATTTAATATGAATCTTATTTAATATTCCATATACTTGCATATGTATACATAATCCACCAAATGAAAGTAACATTCCACATATAATAGAATTCATCTTATTAGAAATATTTAAACCATTTATATAATTAACTGCGGTGGAAAATTCTAAAATAGAAGAAATAATACTAGAATTTAGTGTTGTAGATATAATATTAAAAGTAATAATAGTACCTAGTATAAATAGTGATGTATGTATTATTTTATCTATACTATCAAATATAATATTAAATAAAGTTTTATTATTACTTTTAATATTAATAGAATAGTTATTAATATATTTATTTCTAAATAAAATACCTATAATTATATTAGATAAATAGTGAGAACCTAATACTAATAATGGTTTATATTTAATATTATTAATAATAAAAAAAGGGTTAATGAAGTGTGAAAATAATATTATTTTTTGAATATCTGATTTAGTTATTAATTTATTATTATATAGAGTATCTGCAAGTACTGTATTACTAGGTGTACCAGATAATATACTTACTAATAATATATATGAAGTATTTTCGTTTATTTTAAATATTTTATTATTAATATATTTAAAAGGAATATTAATATATTTTATTAAATTAAGTTCAATTAATATATTAGATATTAATAACATACAAAATAATGATGGAAATATTTTATGAAGAAATAAATTACATGATTCTATTATGCAAATATTTATTTTATTATAGTTAAATACTATTAAAAATGTAAATATTATTGAAATTATACTTAAAATGATATTTTTCATAGTAAATTATATTAAAAATAGTGCTAATCTTGACAAATTGTCGAGTTTGTGTTAATATATGCACTATCTCGTGATGAAGAGAAACAAGGGGGATGTTTATGAGTAAATTTAGTAATATAAAACATTTACAAATCTTTGCAAGAGCAAAAGGAATTTTAAGTGCTGGTAGAGCTAAATTAAATTCTTTATCAAAGAAAAATAAAAGAATTGTTGCAGGTACTGCTGGTGCTATCGTAATTGGATTAGGAGGAGTAGGTGCTGCTAAAATAGCTAAGAATGCTCCAAAATTAGATAAAAATGCTAATTCAATAGTTACAGAAAATACAACTGAAGATAATAATGAAATTTATGGTCCTACATTAAACGGAGAAACTCCAACAAATGCAACAACTGAAGAAAAAAATGATGAATTCTTATCTGATAAAGTAAAAGATGTAAAAATTAAAGATGAAGAAGAAAAAACTAACAAAGATGTAAAAGAAGCTGTTAATGGTGATACAACATCAAATGAAAATACTACAGGTTATGTTGCTTATCCAGAAGGTGAAGAAATAGTTGAAAAAGTTGAATATTCTGGAAATGCAGTAGTATCAGATGGTGTAGCATATGAATCACAAGAAGATATAAATAGAAAAAATAATGTTGGTGCAGTAGAATTTGAAGATAATGTTCAATACTATCCAGGAGCTAATGGAGAATATTATTTAACACAAGAAGATGCAGATAATTCTTATTTAGAAGTATATTATGATAATGATACTAATACAGATAATAATGAAACTGGATTATCTGATGGTATTCAAGAAGGTTCTGATACTTATACTGAAGTAACTGATAATTCAAACTTTTATTATGATGAAGAAAATAATATACGTTGGGCATCTTATGAAGATTATTTAATGTTTACTAACCCATCATATGCAATTCAATCAGATTTTTCAGAAGTAGTAACAGATGAACAAACAACAACAGAAGATGAATTAATAGATTCAATTATATCTGATGAAAATGAAGAAATAGTATACGGACCAGATGGAGAAGTATATCCATCATTAGAAGCATATAATGAAGCTATGGCTAAAAAAATATCAGATGCTTCAAAAGAAGAAACAAAAACTGAAGTAAAAGAAGAAACTAAGGAAGAAACAAAAACTGAAGTAAAAGAAGAAACTAAGGAAGAAACAAAACCTGAAGTTAAAGAAGAAACTAAAGAAGAAACAAAACCTGAAGTAAAAGAAGAAACTAAGGAAGAAACAAAAACTGAAGTAAAAGAAGAAACTAAAGAAGAAACAAAACCTGAAGTAAAAGAAGAAACTAAGGAAGAAACAAAAACTGAAGTTAAAGAAGAAACAAAAGAAGAAACAAAAACTGAAGTAAAAGAAGAAACTAAAGAAGAAACAAAACCTGAAGTTAAAGATGATACTAAAGAAGAAGTTACTGATGCTAAAGGTGATTCTGAAGATGATATGTATTTAGACATATTATTAGATGATGACGGATGGCGTGACCCTGAAGGAAACTGGTGGACTAGTGAAGAGGAATACAATTTAGTAAATGGTATAACTCAAACTTCATCATCAAAAACTAGATAATTATAAAAAAGCAAGTATTAATTACTTGCTTTTTCCTTTATCTATTATACCTATTAACATATATTCAACATCCTAATATCATAATAGCACACAAATCTATCTTTTTTTTATATAATGTGCTATGATTTAATAGGTGTTAAAATGAAAAAGAGAATTAGATTATTAGTACATATATTTTTATTAATCTTAGTATTATTTTTAGGTTTTTATGAATTACCTTATTATATAGATGCTCCTGGTGGATTAGATAATCTAAATAATAAAGTAGAAGTAGAAAATGCATATAAAGCAAAGGGTAGTATTAATTTAACATATGTTAGAGAAATAAAAGCTACTCCTTTAATGAGTATAATCGCACTTATTAATCCTAATTGGAAAATAGAACCTAAAAAGAATCCAGATAATGGTAATTTAGATTATGATGAAATGATGTTAAGACAAAAAATATTAATGAGACAATCATATACGTCTGCTATTAAATATGCATATGAAGCAGCAGAAAAAGAAGTAAATGTTGAATCAGAAAAATGTTATGTAATATATAAATATAACGAAGCAAAAACTAGTTTAAAAGTAGGAGATCAAATAACTAGTATAGATGGTAATAAAATAGATAAATGTAGTGATATTAGAGAATATATTAATAATAAAGAAGTAGGAGATAAATCTACTATTAGAGTAATATATAATGATAAAGAGTATGAAAGAAATGCTACATACATATCAGTTAATGATACTAAGTTAATAGGAGTACAATTAGCAACTGAGTATGTACTATCTACTAATCCTAAATATAAATTTAAATTTTCTTCATCAGAATATGGACCTAGTGGTGGATTAATGGTTACTTTAGCAGTCTATAATAGTCTTACTGAAAAAGATATTACTGGTGGTAAAAAGATTGCAGGTACAGGTACTATAGAAGCAGATGGTAGTGTAGGAGAAATAGGTGGAATAGAATATAAAATAATAGGTGCTGCTAGTAAAAAGGCAGATATATTCTTTGTACCTAGTGGAGAAAATTATGAAGATGCTAAAAAAGTGATAGAAAAACATCATTATAAAATGAAATTAGTTGAGGTTAAATCATTTGATGATGCATTAAATTACTTATTAAATAATAATTAAAAATAGACTTTTGTCTATTTTTTGTGTTAAAATAAACTTTGGTGATGTTATGAAAATGGCAGATGTAGATTTAACAAAGATAACTCCAATGATGCGTCAATATATTGACATCAAAAATAAAAATAAAGATATAATCATTCTATTTAGATTAGGTGATTTTTATGAAGTATTTTTTGAAGATGCTATTACAGTATCTAGAGAGTTAGAATTAACTTTAACAGGGCGTAGTGCTGGTTTAGAAGAGAAAGTTCCTATGTGTGGTGTACCACATCATGCAGTTAATGTATATATAGAAAAATTAGTAGAAAAAGGATATAAAGTAGGTATATGTGAACAATTAGAAGATCCTGCTACTGCTAAAGGTCTAGTTGAAAGAGGTTTAATACAAATTATTAGTCGTGGTACTATGACTAGTGGTGAAGCATTAAATGAGAATGATTTTAACTATATAGGTAGTGTTATAGATTTTACTAATTCATATGGTATAAGTTATACTGATATTACTACTGGTATAGTATATACTACTATAGTAGGACATTCATCTACTAATTTAGTAAGTGAAATAGTATCATTAAATTTAAAAGAAGTAGTTACTGATTCTAAATTAGATACTAGTATAGTTAATATACTTAAAAATCAATTTAAGATAGTAATGAGTATATATGATGAAGAAATAGATATAACTGAATATGAATATGTATATGAAGATTTAGAAGATGATAGATGTAAAGATACTACTAAGTTATTACTTAGATATATATCATCTACTCAAATGAGATCTTTATCTCATATGCAAAAAGCTATATTTAAAGAAAATAAACAAGTATTACATATGGATATACATACTAAAAGAAATTTAGAGTTAACTGAAACATTGAGATTAAAACAACGTAATTATTCTTTAATATGGGTACTTGATAAAACTAAGACTGCTATGGGTGCTCGTATGTTAAAAACATATGTAGAAAATCCATTAATAGATAAAGAAGAAATAAATAAAAGATATGATGTAGTAGAAACTTTACTAGAAGAATTTATATTACATGAAGATCTTAAAAATTTATTATATGAAGTATATGATTTGGAAAGATTATCTGGTAGAGTAGCATTTGGTAATGCTAATGCTAGAGATTTATTACAACTTAAAACTAGTTTAAGAGTATTACCTGATATAAATAATATACTTAAAAGTATTAAATATAGTACATTAGAAGATTTATCTGATTTATATCAATTACTTGAACATAGTATATATGAAAATCCTCCTGTAGGTATTAAAGAAGGATATTTAATAAAAGAAGGATATAATAAAGAATTAGATGAATTAAAAGAATTACGTAGTGGTGGTAAAGACTTTGTAGCGCGTTTTGAAACAGAAGAAAGAGAACGTACTGGTATTAAGACTTTAAAAGTAGGATATAACAAAGTATTTGGTTATTATATAGAAGTTTCTAAGGGTGCTATAGGACAAGTAAAAGATGAATATGGGTATGAAAGAAAACAAACATTAAGTAATTGTGAAAGATATATTTCTCCTATATTAAAAGAAAAAGAAGCATTAATACTTAATGCTGAAGAAAGAATAATAGAATTAGAATATAATTTATTTATTGAAATAAGAGATAAGATTAAAACTTATATTCCTAAATTACAAAGTGTATCTAGAATAATTAGTGAAATAGATGTATTACAAAGTTTTGCTACTATAACTAGTGAAAATAATTATATTAGACCAACATTAACTGATGATAGAAATTTAAGATTAATTAATAATAGACATGCTGTAGTAGAAAAAGTATTAGATACTGAGTATGTATCTAATGATATTATTATGGATAATGATACTAATATAGAATTAATCACTGGTCCTAATATGGCTGGTAAAAGTACATATATGAGACAATTAGCTATTACAGTTATTATGGCTCAAATAGGATGTTTTGTACCTTGTAGTGAGGCTGTAATGCCTGTATTTGATGCTATATATACTAGAATAGGCGCTAGTGATGATTTAGTTAGTGGTGAATCTACATTTATGGTAGAGATGAAAGAAGCTAATAATGCTATTAGTAATGCTACTGTAAATAGTTTAGTATTATTTGATGAATTAGGTAGAGGTACTGCTACATTTGATGGTATGGCTTTAGCGCAAGCTATAATAGAACATATACATGATAATATTAAATGTAAAACATTATTCTCAACACACTATCATGAATTAACTGATTTAGAGAATAATTTAAAGAATTTAAAAAATATACATGTTAGTGCTCATGAAGAAGATGGAGAAATAACATTCTTACATAAAATAGAAAATGGTAGTGTAGATAAGTCATATGGTATACATGTAGCAAAATTAGCTAATTTACCTGATAAGCTTATTAAAAGAGCATCTTCTATACTTAAAGTATATGAGGGTAAAGAAAAGAAAAGAGATATTAAAATACAAGAATCTTTACCATTAGATGAATTAATGGAAACAAAAGAATCAGTTGTAGAAAAGCAAATAAAAGAGTTAGATGTTATGAATATGACTCCTATACAAGCACTTAATAAGTTATGTGAGTTAAAAGAATTAATCAAATAATTAATTCTTTTTTACCTTGTAAAATAGCAATAATTTATTTACAAAGTGTTAAAATTTTTGATATAATACCAAGAGGTGAATGATAATGAAGAAACAAGAATATGATGAAAGTTCGATAAAGATATTAGAAGGTCTTGAAGCAGTAAGAAAAAGACCTGGTATGTATATTGGATCAACAGATAAAAGAGGATTACATCATTTAGTATGGGAGATAGTAGATAACTCTATAGATGAAGTAATTAATGGATATGGAAATAAAATAACTATAACATTACATTCAGATAAAAGTGTTAGTGTATCAGATGAAGGACGTGGTGTTCCAGTAGGTAAACATGCTAATGGAATGGATACACCAGAAGTTATATATACTATATTACACGCAGGTGGTAAATTTGAATCTAGCGGATATAAAGTATCTGGAGGATTACATGGTGTAGGTGCTTCTGTAGTTAATGCATTATCTAAATGGATGGAAGTAACTATTAAAAGAGATGGTTATGAATATTTTATATCATTTAAAGATGGTGGACATACTAATAAAAAATTAACTCAAGGTACTAAAACTAGTAAAACAGGTACTACAGTTAGATTTATGCCAGATGATGAAATATTCTCAACTACTAATTTTTCATTTACTACTATATGTGAAAGAATGCAGGAAAGTGCTTTCTTAATTAAAGGATTAACTATAGACATAATAGATGAAGAAGATAATAGACATGCTACATATTATTATGAAAACGGATTACAAGCATTTGTAGAAAGTATGAATGATGGAGAGGAAGTATTACATAAAGTAGTAGAATTTAATGGAAGTAAAGATTCAATAGATGTATCTATTGCTTTCCAATATAATACTGGATATAAAGAAAAGATTGTATCATTTGTTAATAATGTAAAAACTCCTGATGGAGGTACACATGAATATGGATTTAAAACAGCTTTAACAAAAGTATTTAATGATTATGCTAAAACAAATGGATATTTAAAAGCTAAAGATACAACTATGGATGGTGCAGATGTAAGAGAAGGTTTAACTGCTGTAATAAGTTTAAAGATACCTGAAGGATTATTACAATTTGAAGGACAAACTAAATCTAAATTAGGTACTCCTGAAGCTAAGAATGTAGTAGAAAAGGTATTAACTGAAAAATTACAATTTTTCTTAGAAGAAAATAATGAGATTGCTAAAAACTTATTAGAGAAGATGTTAAAAAGTAAAGCAGCAAGAGATGCAGCAAGAAAAGCAAGAGCAGCAGTAAGAGAAGGAAAAGATAGAGGAAAAAGAGATAGAATAATTAGTGGTAAATTAACTCCAGCACAAGCTAAGAATCCTGAAATAAATGAATTATTCCTAGTAGAGGGTGATTCTGCAGGTGGTTCTGCTAAAACTGGTAGAGATAGAAAATATCAAGCTATATTACCACTTAGAGGTAAAGTACTTAATACAGAAAGAGCTACATTAGATGAAGCATATAAAAATGAAGAAATAAGTACTATGATACATGCTATAGGAGCAGGAGTAGGTAAAGAATTTAATATTAAAGATAGTAATTATGATAAAGTAATTATAATGACCGATGCCGATGTAGATGGATCTCATATTCAAATATTATTACTTACATTCTTCTATAGATATATGGAACCATTAATAAGAGAAGGACATCTTTATATAGCAATGCCTCCACTTTATAAAATTGAATGTGGTAAAGAAGGAGAATATGCTTGGACAGAAGAAGATAGAAAAGCATTACTTGAAAAATATGCTGGTAAGAAAACTAAAACTCAAAGATATAAAGGTTTAGGAGAGATGGATGCTACTCAATTATGGGAAACTACAATGGATCCTAAAACTAGAAGTTTAATTAAAGTAAGTATTACAGATGCAGCTTTAGCTGAAAAAAGAGTTAAAGTATTAATGGGAGATAAAGTAGAACCTCGTAAAGAGTGGATAGAAGAAAATGTAGAATTCTCATTAGAGGATAATTATAAGATTAGTTAGGAGTGTAATTATGGCAAAGAAAAAAGATGAAACAGTTGAAGTATTAGGCAAAATATATGACTACACTCTAGAAGAAATAATGGGTGATAGATTTGGTCAATACGCTAAAGATATTATTCAAAATCGTGCTATACCTGATGTAAGAGATGGATTAAAACCAGTACAAAGAAGAATATTATATGCTATGTTTAGAGATGGTAATACCTATGAAAAAGCACATAAAAAGTCTGCTACAGCAGTAGGTAATGTAATGGGTCATTACCATCCACATGGTGATTCATCTATATATGAAGCTATGGTACATATGTCACAATGGTGGAAACAAAATGAATGTTATATAGATATGCATGGTAATAATGGTTCTATGGATGGTGATGGAGCAGCAGCAATGCGTTATACTGAAGCTAGACTATCTAAGATAAGTGGAGAATTATTACGTGATATAGATAAAGATACTATTGAATGGGCACCTAACTTTGATGATACTTTATATGAACCAATAGTATTACCTGCGAGATATCCAAATTTACTTGTTAATGGTTCTAAAGGTATATCAGCAGGATATGCAACAGAAATACCACCACATAACTTAGGTGAAGTAATAGATGCTACTATTAAAAGAATAGATAGTCCTAATTGTCATTTAGATACTATACTAGAAATAGTAAAAGGACCAGATTTTCCTACTGGAGCTATAGTAGAAGGTAAAAATCAAATAATAGAAGCATTAACTACTGGACGTGGTAAAGTTACAATACGTGCTAAATATGAAATAGAAGATATAAAAGGTAAAAAACAAATAATAGTACATGAAATACCTTTTGAAGTAAATAAAGCTAACTTAGTTAAAAAAATAGCAGATATTATATATGATAAAAAAATAGATGGTATTATAGAAGTTAGAGATGAATCAGATAGAGAAGAAAAAGTACGTATAGTAATAGATGTAAAGAAAGATGCTAATATAGATAATATTATTAATTATTTATTTAAGAATACTGAATTACAAATAAATTATTCTTATAATATGACAGCTATTGTAAATAGAAGACCAATGGTAGTTGGTGTTGTAGAAATAATAGATGCATATATTAAACATAATAAAGAAGTAATAACTAGAAGAACACAATTTGACCTTGATCATGCTAAAGCTAGAATGCATATTGTAGAAGGTTTAATTAGAGCTTTATCTATATTAGATGAAATAATAGCAACTATTAGAAAGAGTAAAAATAAAGCTGATTCTATAGCAAACTTAGAAGAACAATTTAAATTTACTCATGAACAAGCAGATGCTATTGTATCATTACAATTATATAGATTATCTAATACAGATGTAGAAGTATTAGAAGAAGAATATAAAAATTTATTAGTTAGAATACAAGAATTAGAAAGTATATTAGCTAGTGAAGATAAATTAAGAGGCGTAATGAAAGATGAATTACGTGCTATTAAGAAAGAATATGCAACAGAAAGAAAAACAACTATTAAAGATGAAGTAACTGAAATTAAAATTGATACTATGGCTATGATACCAAAAGAAGATTGTATAGTATCAATATCTAAAGAAGGATATGTAAAAAGAGTATCTATGAGAAGTTATTCAGCTAGTAGTGATGATCTTACTACATTAAAAGAGGGAGATTATCTATTAGGTTTATATCAAATGAATACAATGGATACTATATTAATGTTTACTGACTTAGGTAACTATTTATATATTCCAGTATATGAATTACCAGATTTAAAATGGAAAGATATGGGTAAACATGTAAGTAATATTATTAAGATGAGTTCTGAAGAACAAATAGTTAAATGTATTCCAATAACTAACTTTGATAATAACATTAATATTACTATATTTACTGCTAATGGAATGGTTAAGAAAACATTACTTCCAGAATTTAAAGTACAACGTTATACTAAACCTATTACTTGTATGAAATTAAAAGATGATGATAAAGTAATTAATGTAGAAATGAGTAATGGTAAATATGTATTTGTATCTACACATAATGGATATGGATTAAAATATTTATCTAGTGAAATACCTGCTACAGGATTACGTTCATCAGGTGTTAAATCTATATCATTAAAAAATGATGTAGTAGTAAGTGCTCATGTATATGATACAGAAGATACTTTAGCAGTTATAACAAGTAAACATACTGCTAAAAGAGTAAGACTTTCTGAATTTGAACAAACTAGTAGAGGTCGTAAAGGTGTATTAATGGTACGTGATGTTAAAACTAATCCATATAATATATTTGCTACATTCATAATAAATAGTAAAAATACATTAGTATATAAGACTAAAGATGATATGGTAGAAGTAAAAGTTACTGAGTTCCCAATAGCAGATCGTTATTCTACAGGTTCACAATTTACTAAACAAACTATATTTGATATTTTTAAACCAGCTACATTAATTAAACCAGAAGAAGTAATTAATACTGAAGTAGTAGAAGAAAATATAGAAGAAGAATTACCTCCTCAAATAGTACAAGAAGAATTAATTCCTAAAGAAGAAATTAATGATGTTGTTGAAGAGAAAATAGTTGAAGAGGTTAAACCAAAGAAAAAAGAAGTTAAAGTAGAAAAAGAACCTATGACTAAAGAAGAATACTTAGAAAGTATTGATGAAAGAATAATGACTATTGATGATTTTTTAGATAATTTATCAATATAAAAATGCAGAATTAATCTGCATTTTTTTGTTATTTAAATAGAATAAAAAACCTAACACGTAAGTGTTAGGAAACAACAACTAAGGATTAACCTAACCTTGCAATATTAGATATATCCCTTCTTTTTAAAATATATCACAAATTAATTTTAAAATCAATAAATTTTGTAATTAACATGATATAATAAATAAGTAGGTGATAATATGGATATAGCTATAATAGGTGGAGGAGCATCAGGTTTAGCATGCGCTATAAGTGCTGCTAAAAAAGGTAATAAAGTAACTATATATGAAAAAAATAATAAAGTAGGTAAAAAAATATTAGTTACAGGTAATGGAAGATGTAATTATTTTAATGATGATTTTAATATTACCAAATATAATAGTAGTAATAAAGATATACTATGTAATGTTATTAATGATAATAATAAAAATAAAGTATTAGATTTTTTTAACAGTATAGGTATTGTACCTAAGGTAGTAAATGGATATTATTATCCAGTAACTAATCAAGCTACTACGGTTAAAGAATCATTAGAAATAGAAGCAAAAAGATTAGGAGTTAATATATCATTAGATACTAATATAATAGATATAGATTATAAAGATAATAAGTATATACTTATAACTAATGATAATAAAATACTAGTTGATAAATTAGTATTAGCCACTGGTTCTTGTGCATCACCAAACACAGGATCTGATGGTATAGGTTATAAGTTTGCTAGTAAGTTTAATCATAGTATTATTAAACCACTACCTGCACTTGTACAATTAGAAGGTAATGAGAAATACTTTAAAGATTGGGCTGGAGTAAGATGTGATGTTAATATAAGTTTATATGAAAATGATAAATATATAAAAAGTGAATATGGAGAAATACAACTTACTGATTATGGAGTAAGTGGTATATGTATATATCAATTAAGTTCTTATATAATAAGAAATTTAGATAATAATAAAGAAGTATTAAGTATCAACTTCTTACCTTGGTTAGATATAGAGATAAGAAAATATTTAGATAGTAGAAATAAATTAATGCCTAATAGAACTATATCTATGTTATTAGATGGATTACTAAATTATAAATTAGTTAATTTAATATTAAATAAAAATAAAATAGATAGTAATTTAAGTTATGATGAGTTAAGTGATACTGATATAGAAAATATATGTAATGATTTAATAATGTTTAAAGTAAAAATTACTGGATATAAAGGATTTGATAAGTCTCAAGTAGCATCAGGTGGGGTACCACTTACTGAGATAAATATAGATACATTTGAATCTAATATACAACCTGGATTATATATAATTGGAGAATTATTAGATGTAGATGGTATGTGTGGTGGATATAATTTAGGATTTGCATGGATATCAGGATTAATTGCAGGAGAAAATATATGATAAGAGTAAGACAAGTTAAAGTAAATATAAATGAAGATAATATAGATAATATAAAAAAGAAAGCTAGTAAGAAATTATTTGTAAGACCAGATCAAATAAAAGATATACGTATATATGAACAATCAATAGATGCAAGATGTAAACCAGATATATATTTTGTATATACTGTAGATGTTAGCGTAGATAATGAAGAGTATGTACTTAATAGATGTAAATCTAATGATGTATTAATTACTCCAAAAGAAGAATATGTATTTAATATCACAGGTACTGACACATTAAGTAAAAGACCTATTATAGTAGGTATGGGACCTGCTGGATTATTATGTGCTTATATACTTGCTGAAAATGGATATAAACCTTTAATAATAGATAGAGGAGAACCAGTAGATGATAGAGTAAAAACTATAGAAGAATTTTGGTCTACAGGTAAATTACTTACTAATTCTAATGTACAATTTGGTGAAGGTGGAGCAGGAACTTTTTCAGATGGTAAATTAGTATCACAAGTAAAAGATAGTAGTTTTAGAAGAAAAAAAGTATTTTCTATATTTGTTGAATGTGGAGCATCACCTGAGATAATGTATGTAAATAAACCTCATATTGGTACAGATAAATTAAGAGAAATAATTAAAAATATGAGAAATAAAATAATTGATATGGGTGGAGAATTTAGATATAGTACATGCTTAACAGATATTATATTAGAGAATAATAAAATAAAAAGTATAGAAGTTAATAATAATGAAATCATAGATACTGATATACTTGTTTTAGCACTTGGTCACAGTGCTAGAGACACATTTAAAATGTTATATGATAAAAATATTAATATGGAAGGTAAACCATTTGCTGTAGGTATAAGAATACAACATCCACAAGATATGATTAATAAAAATCAATATGGATTAGTATCTCATCCTAAATTAGGTGCTGCAAGTTATAAATTAACTTATAAAGCTAGCAATGGTAGAGGAGTATATTCATTCTGTATGTGTCCTGGAGGATATGTAGTTAATGCATCAAGTGAAGAAGGTAGATTGGCTATTAATGGTATGAGTAATAATGCTAGAGATAGTAAAAATGCTAATAGTGCATTAATAGTAACTATTACTCCAAAAGATTTTGGCGAACATCCATTAGATGGTATTAAATTTCAAAGAGATTTAGAAGAAAAAGCATATAAATTAGGTAATGGATTAATACCTATACAGACATATTTAGATTATAAAAATAATGTAGAAAGTACTAAGTTAGGTAGTGTAGAACCAATATTTAAAGGTAACTATAAATTATCTAATATTAATGAAGTATTTCCTAGTTATATAAATGAATCATTAAAAGAAGCTATAGAATATTTCAATAATAAAATACATGGATATTCTAATTCTGATACAATAGTAGCAGCAGTAGAAAGTAGAACATCATCACCTCTTAAAATATTAAGAGATGATAATGGTGTATGCAATATAGATGGAGTATATCCTTGTGGAGAAGGAGCAGGATATGCTGGTGGTATTACAAGTGCTGCAATAGATGGAATGAAAGTAGCAGAATTTATTGCACAAAAATATAAGAATAATTAGAGGTGTATATGAAGAAAAAAATAATCATTATAACATTATTACTTGTAATATCTATAGTAGGAGGAATAAACTTATATAAGTTTATAAGAATTAAAACTGCTAAAATAGAGATAGATTTAAAAGAAAATTTAAATATTGATTTTAATGATAAAGTAAGAGTGTCAGATTATATAGAAAGTATAAATGGAAAAATAGTAAATGATTATTTAATAGATACTAGTGAGCTAGGTAAAAAGGTAGTTGAATTTGTATTTATTAATGAACAAGGTATAAAGTTAAAATATAAATTTAATGTTAATATAGTAGATACTAAAGAACCTGTAATATGGTTAAATACATCATATAGAGTAAAAAAAGGTAATACTTTTAAAGCTAGTGATATATTATGTGGTGATGATTATGATCCTGAACCTAATTGTTATATAGAAGGAGATTATAATACAGATATAGTAGGAGAATATCCTTTAGTATATAAAGCAATAGATTCATCTGGAAATATGAATGAAGAAAAATTTATATTAAAGGTATATGAACCACAACCACGTGTTGGAAATAATTCTAAGGTAGAATATACTAAATTTAGTGATGTTATAAAAGAATATAAAACTAGTAATATAAAAATTGGTATAGATGTATCAGCATGGCAAGGCGATATAGATTTTGAAAAGTTAAAAAAAGCTGGAGTAGAATTTGTTATTATTAGAGTAGGTGGTACTAAAGGTACTAATGGAGAATATTTTTTAGATAAAAAATTTATTCAAAATATTAGTAGTGCTAATAAATATAATATACCTGTAGGATTATATTTCTATTCATATGCTAATAGTAGAGAGTCTGCTATACGTGATGCAGAATGGGTTAGAGAACAAATTAAAAATTATAAAGTAGATTTACCAATTGCATTCGATTGGGAAGAATGGTCTAGTTTTAATGAATATAATTTAAGTTTCTTTGAATTATCTAAAATATCTGAAGTATTTTTAGAAACATTAGGTAAATATGGTTATAAAGGTATGTTATATAGTAGTAAAAGTTATTTAGAATATATATGGTTTCCTACTGACTATGATATTTGGTTAGCACATTATACTGAAGATACTGATTATCAAGGAAAGTATAGATTTTGGCAACTATGTGATACAGGTAGAGTAGATGGAATAAAAGGTAATGTAGATATAGATATAATGTATTATTAAGGTAATTTATTTGCCTTTTTTTCATATAATTATATAGGTGATAGTATGTCTAAAGAAGATTTTAAAAAGTTTGTACGTAATAATCCAAAATTAACAAGATATATTAAAAATAAAGAAATGACATGGCAATCATTTTATGAAATATATGATATGTATGGAGAAAGTAAAGAAGCATGGCAACCATATTTAAGTGAGAAAAAAGTAAGTAGTTTACCAAATATAGATATTATGAATTATATTAAAAATATAGATTTAGATGCTGTACAAGAATCTATAAATAGTATACAAAGGGTATTAGGTGTAGTAGGGGATTTAACTAATAAAAATACTAATACACCAAGTAATGATGTTAAACCATTATATCAACATTTAGATGATTAATGCCATTAGAAATACAATTTAAATTAAAAGAAAATCCCTTGTATATAAAATATTTAAGAGAAAATAATATATGGTATAAAAAGTTAAATAGAAATCCTGAATTATTTGATGAATTTGTAAGTGAGATGAAAACTAAATATAAATTACGTACTACTGATAAAATTGAAAAAATAGTTGATACTATAGACTTAGTTAGTAATCTATTTAATAATATGCTATAATTACTATGGTGATAATTATGCGTGTTATTAGTGGTAAATATAAGGGTAAAAACTTATTAGGATTTGATATAGATGGTACTAGACCAACAATGGATAGAGTAAAAGAATCTATGTTTGCAAGTATACAAAATTATGTAAAAGATAGTATAGTACTAGATTTATTTGCAGGTAGTGGTTCATTAGGTATAGAAGCATTATCTATGGGAGCTAAAGAATGCATATTTGTTGATCATAATAAAATAGTATATGATATATTATCTAAAAATACTAAAGATATTGATGGAAGTAGAATAATTAAAAGTGATTATAAAGATGCTTTAATTAAACTAAGAGATGAAAATAAAAAATTTGATTTAATATTATTAGATCCACCATATGCATTAAATTTAATAAATGATTGTTTAGATAAAATATATGAATATAAATTATTAAGTAATAATGGAATAATTGTATGTGAATATGAAACAGAATTAGTTAATACTGATTTGTTTGAATTAATGAAAGAAAAAAAATATTCATCTAAATATGTTAGAATATATAAAAATAAATAGTTAAGGAGTATTTATGGCATTTACACTTATAGGTTCTTTTGGTATAGCTGTTGGTTGTTCTTTTTTATCTATTACAAAAAGAAAAATTGGTATAAATAGAAAATTAAAATTAATAAAACAATGTAAGAATTTTAGAATATGTAATACTAATAATTTAAGTATAAAAAATAATAAAACTGAAAAAGAAAAATTTGATTTTGTAAATGATAAAGATATAGAAATATTTGCTAAAAAATTAAAAGAAAATGTATTAGAGGAAGCATATGATAATTTTATGGTTAACTTATCAAAAATAAAAAAAGTAGATAATAAATTTATTAAAGCTTTTTTTAGAAAAATGGATATAGAAGCATTTGTATATCCTAAAGATAATGGAGAAATATATGTAAATTTTGGTTCAAATATAGATAAAAATTCTAAGACACATGAATTAATTCATTTAGCAGTTACTAGATATGATGAAGAGAATAAAACATACTATACAGGGTTTAATCATCAAGGAATAGGTAAAGCAATTAATGAAGGATATACTTGTCTTTTAGATGAAAGATATTTTAATGATGAAGATAATGTAG
Organism: uncultured Erysipelotrichaceae bacterium; assembly: GCA_902795975.1. The sequence goes on along the minus strand of CADBNE010000014.1, from coordinate 35,540 downwards.
AAGAAAATTATATGTATGAATTTTTGAAATTTATATCTTATTTACTTGAAATATTTGTAGGACAAGATAAAATGGAAAAATTATATTGTAATTCAGATTTAAAAGGATTACTTACTGAATTAGAAAAATATATAGGATTTAATAGAAGTTTAGAATTAGTAAGTAAACTAGATGATTTATTAGAAAATAGAGATGTAGTAATAAAAAGAAATAGTATAAGTAATACTATATTTCATAATTTTATTGATTCTGAAAATGAAAAATTATGGTATAAATTATTAAATGATATTATTGAAATATTACTAGATATTAAAGCAAGTGATTTAAAGAAAAAGTTAGAAGATAATACTACTACTAGAGATTATGCATCAAATAGTATGCATCAATATTGGGCAAATATTAGAAATGAATTAAATTATACTATAGGATTTTTATTGCCTGATGATTTTTATAATGCTGATATATATTTAGATAATTTAGAAAAAGTATTTAGATAAAATATAAATTAAATGTATAGTAAAATTAAAAAGAGTAAAAGAAACTTTAAGTTTTTACTCTTTTTTGATATAATTATATATGATAAGGTAGGTGGCATGTATGAAAAAAAGAATATTATATTTAATGATATTTGCAATAGTATTATGTATTGTACCTTTTATGCGTGTTAAAGCAGATTATACAGGTAAGATAATTAATACTTCACCATGCCAACTATATAAAGATACTACAGGTAGGAATGCTACTGGAAGTTGTATGTATGCAGATACTACATTTAAGAAATTAACAGTAGGACCATATTGGGTAGATGTAGGAGAGGGTATAACAGTAATTACTTCTAAACCATCAGTAAAACCTCCTACTAGTGGATATGGTAGTGAATGTAAATCAGAATTTTTATATACTGCTAGTCCATATGGAGGTAAAACATATTATGGATATGTATGTAAAGATCAAATATGGGATGGTTCAATACCAGATAATGTAGCAAAAGAAATAAATGCTTTTCCTGAATCATATAGACAAGGATTAGCTGCTATGAAAATATCTCATCCTAAATGGAAATTTGTACCAATTAATACTGGACTTAATTGGAATGCTGCATTAAATGGACAAAACTATAGTGGTAAAGCATTAATGCAAGTAACTGGTTCAGTAAATAATCAAGGATATTTATCTACAGCTGAAGCTGATTATAATTATAAAACAGATAAGTTTATAGCACATGATGGTTCTAGTTGGTATCAAGCTAGAAAAGAAACAATAGGATATATGATGGATCCACGTAATTCTTTAACAGATATGTATATATTTCAATTTGAAACTTTAGCATACATAGAAGATCCTAATCATTTAAAAACAATTCAAACTATGTTAAATGGTCAATATATGTATAAGTTTTCTAGTTACTTCTTAGATGCAGGAAAGAGTGCTAAAGTAAATCCTGTTTATTTAGCAAGTTTATCTAAACAAGAAGTAGGTGGTAAGAATGCTAATACAGCTATTTCTGGAGCATCATTTACATATGGAGGAAAAAAATATAGTGGATTATATAACTTCTATAATATAGGAGCTACATCAAGTTCTAATCCAGTATATTTAGGATTAATATATGCTAATGGTGGTGCTAATGGTACAGAAACTTCATATAGTAGACCATGGAAAAGTGAAAAGGTTGCTATATTAGGTGGAGCACAGTTTATAGCAAATCGTTATATTAAATATGGACAATCAACTAGTTATTTTAAAAAATGGAATGTAGTACATAATTATGCTGCTTCTCATGGACTTACTACTAATAGGTTATATACTAATCAATATATGACTAATATAGAAGCACCTAGAAGTGAAGCAAGAAGTACATATAATTCTTATAAATCATTAGGTACATTAGATGATGATTTTACATTCTATATACCTGTATATAATAATATGCCAAGTAAAACTAGTTTACCTAGTAAGGGTAATCCAAATAATTATTTAAAAACACTTACTTTAGCATACAATAATGAATCTGCTAAAACAATAAGTGGATTTGAAAACGGAGAAACTACTACATATGAATTTAGAGTAAATAGTAGTATTCAAAAAGTTAATATTGCTGGTACAACAGTAAATAGTAATGCTACTGTATCAGGATTAGGTAGTAAAAATTTATCAGCAGGAACTAATAAATTTAATGTAGTTGTTACTGCTCAAAATGGAGAAAAAAGAACATATAGTATTACTATAATAAAAGATGGAGGAACTAATAATACATCAAATAGTAATTCTAATTCAAATACTAAAAGTAATAGTAATTCAAATGTTACTTCAAATAAATCATCAAATACAACAAGTAATGTAACATCAAATACAAATTCAAATAGTAATAATAATACTCCAGAAATAACAGTGGATGAAGTAATTAAAAAGTCTTCTTTACATATAGATGGAGATTATATTACTGGTCTTAATTTTTCTACTAATGTAGCTAGTATAGGTAATTCTATTAATAAAGTAGATTCATCTACTACAGTAGTTATTAAAAAAGGTAATAATACAATAACTAGTGGTAATTTATCTACTGGTATGACTGCTACTATTACTAGAAAGAATAAATCTAAAACATATACCATAGTATTATATGGAGATCTTAATGGTGATAGTAAAGTTAATGCTTTAGATTTACTTAAGGTACAAAAACATATAATTGGTTCTACTAAATTAAATGGTTCTGCATTAAAGTCAGCAGATACAAATAAAGATGGAAAAATAAATGCCTTAGATTTATTAAAGATACAAAAACAAATATTAGGTGTTTCAGTAATTAGTCAAGAATAGGAGGATATATGAAGAAGAAAATAAAATATTTATTATTTATAATTCTATGTAATATTTTTATGATGAATGTACATGCTGCAAGTGCTACTATATCTGCAGTACCTTCAGCAAAAAAAGTTCAAGTAGGACAAACATTTACTGTTACAGTTTCTGTATCCTCATCTAAACCATTAGGTAGTTGGCAATTTAATGTAGGATATGATAGTAGTGTATTTAAATATGTAAGTTCTAATATGGAATCTGGTTTATCATCCGTAGGATTTGTGTCTAATTCAAGTACTAAGAATAAAACTTATAAGTTGACATTTAAAGCAAAAAAAGAAGGTACTGGAAGTGTTAGTGTTAATAATGCTGAAGTATATTCATTTGATGAAGAAACTCTTTCTACATCAAGAGCAACAACTACTATTACAGTAGAAAATCCTGCACCAAAGAGTAATACTAATAGTAATACAACAAGTAATAGTAATAAAAATGATAATAGATCTGCTGATAATTATTTATCAAGTTTAAGTATAGATGGATATGATATATCACCTAAATTTAATAAAAATACAACAAGTTATACTTTATCAGTGCCAAATAATGTTACTAGTGTTAATATAAATGCTAAAGTAAATGATAATAATGCTAAAGTATCAGGTACAGGTAAGATAAATGTTAAAGAGGGTACTAATAAAGCATATGTTACTGTTACTGCAGAAAATGGTAATAAAAAAACATATACATTAAAAATTATAGTACAAGAAAAAGATCCTATTAAAGTAAAAGTAGATGGAGTAGAATATACTGTAGCACAAAAATTAGATAAAGATGCTCCAAGTACTTATATTGATTCTAAAGTATTAATAGATGGTACAGAAATACCAGCATATAAGAGCAGTGTAACTGGTTATACATTAGTAGGTTTAATTTCAAAAAATGGTGATTTTGATTTCTATGTATATGATAATGATAATTATACATTATATAGAGAATATAAATTTAATGGTGTTACTTTATATTTAAAGAAACCAAATGAATTACCTAAAGGTGCTCAAGAAGATACATTAACATTAGATGGTGATAATATAACTGTATATAAAATAAAAGAAAATTCTTATCCACTTATATATGGTTTAAATGTAGAAACAGGAGAAGAAAATTTTTATACATATGATAAATCTGAAAATACATTACAAAAATATGTTGTAGGTAATAAAAATGTAAGTAAAGATATAACTGTTGTTTCTGCAAGTACTAATCAAGCAATAAATGATGAGAAGTTTGAAACTTTAGCATATATATTATGTGGACTTACAGGAATGTTATTTATCTTTTTAGCAATATCTGCTATAAAGATGTCTATACAAAAAGAATATAAAATCCAAGTTTAACTTGGATTTTTTAGTATTAAAAAAAGATAACTATTGTTATCTTTTACTACATTTATAACCAGATAATTGTTTTTTAAATTTTTTATATGAATCTGTAATAGTATCATCTATATCTTTTAATTTATCCATATCTACATGTTCTAAATCGTATGTTAATGTTACTACTACTTTATCTGATACATCTATTTCACTATATATATTATCAAAATCTAAATACATTTTTTCAAATCTATTAACTTGATTTTCTGCTCCTAAAGTATTTTCTGTATTATAAGTATAAATATATACTATTTTTTTAATTTTATCTTTTTTATAATCTATATTGATTGTTGTTCTATCTGATAATTCACTATGTCCTGTACAAGTAATTTTATCATCAGTTTTACTTTCTACTACTTTTAATTTTTCTGGTAGTAAATCTATTATAAATGGAATTATTAATATAAATAATACTATATAATTTGTAAATGTAAAAAATACTGATGTTTTATTATTTGTAATACAAGAACATCCTAATAGGAATACTGATAAAAACATTAATACTACTTTAACAATATTATGAGTTTTATGTATATCAAAGTCTTTAGTAATATATTGTATTATAAATAAAACTATATATCCCATTACAAATATAAACATAGGTAATTTATACCTAAGTGAAAAATTTATTACTTTTTTTATTATAACCTCTTTATTCATATTATCACCTATAATAATTATACTATATTTTTAATTAGAAATAAATAAATCTAAGTGGTAAACGTGTAAAAAATATGCTATTATATAGGTGGTGATATTATGGAAAAAGAAATAATTGCTAGAATTATTGGGCTAGTATTAATACCTTTCTTTGTAGTTGTATTAATTATGCCTTTAATTAAAAAAATTGCTTTACATGTAAATGCGTTAGATATTCCTAATGAAAGAAAGGTACATAAGTTTCCTATTCCTCGTTTAGGTGGTTTAGCAATTTATGCTGGATTTTTAGTAGGATATATGGTGTTTGGAGAACCTACAGCTATAATGAATTCTATTTTAATAGGAAGTTTTATACTAGTTCTTACAGGTGTATTAGATGATATTAAACCATTAAAACCATTTCCTAAATTTGTTGGACAAACATTAGCTTGCTTAGTAGTTATAGTTTATGGTGGTATATTAATAAAAGATATAGATGCATTTGGATTTTATTTTAATTTTGGTATGTTTTCTTATCCATTAACTTTATTTTTTATGCTTGGATGTATAAATAGTTTAAATTTTATTGATGGATTAGATGGATTAGCTAGTGGAATAGCTGCTATATTTTTCTTATCAATAGGTATAATAGCAGCATGTAGATGTCAATTAGATTTATCATTTTTAATGACATTTATTATGCTAGGCAGTTGTATGGGATTTTTATTTTATAATTTTCATCCTGCAAGTATATTTATGGGTGATTCAGGATCAATGTTTTTAGGCTTTGTTATGTCAATCATAACTATATTAGGATATAAAAATGTAATGTTATCTTCTTTAATTATTCCACTACTTTTATTAAGTGTACCAATATTTGATACTATATTTGCTATATTAAGAAGAAAAATAAAAGGTGAAAGTATATCTAAACCAGATAAATCTCATATACATCATCAATTTTTGAAAAGGGGATTTAGTCAAGTAGGTACTGTTATTACTATATATATTATTACATTCTTATTTGCTGCAGCTTCAGTAATATATGTACTTGTTAATGCAGTATTAGGTTATGCTATATATGGATTAATGTTAGTTGGTTTAATATTCTTTGCACTAAAAACTGATATTATATTTCCAAGAAAAGACAAAAAAATAATAAAAAAGTAAAGGTACTAAATATATATTACCTTTATTTTCAGTAATAATTATATGTAAATTTCTTGATTTTATAAGATATATTTTGTTATACTTTAAATAACAAGGATAATTATTGAGGTGAGAGTAAATGAAAAAAAATATTTTATCTATATTAAAAGATGATAAAAATTTAAAAACATTATATTTGGTTATACCATGTTATAATGAGGAAGAAGTATTACCTATAACAACAGAAGCATTAAGCTTAAAAATGAAATTATTAATAGATGAAAAGAAAATATCTAAAGATAGTAAAGTTTTATATGTTAATGATGGTTCAAAGGATAAAACATGGGAACTAATTGAAGAAATTCATGAAAAAAATAATATGTTTTGCGGTGTTAAATTGTCAAGAAATAGAGGACATCAAAATGCTTTATTAGCTGGATTAATGACTGCTAAAAAGTATGCAGATATAACTATTAGTATGGATGCTGACTTACAAGATGATATTAATGTTATAGATAAAATGATTGAAGAATATAATAATGGTTCTGAAATTGTATATGGTGTTAGAAGTTCTAGAAAGAAAGATACATTCTTTAAAAAGTTTACAGCTGAAGGATTTTATAAATTTATGAAAGTAATGGGTGTTGAAATTGTATTTAATCATGCTGATTGTAGATTAATGAGTAAAGTAGCACTTGATGGATTAGAAGAATTTGGAGAAGTAAATTTATTTTTAAGAGGTATTGTTCCTCAAATAGGATATAAGAGTAGTGTTGCTTATTATGAACGTAATGAAAGAGCAGCAGGTAAATCAAAATATCCTTTAAAGAAAATGTTAAAATTTGCTATGGAAGGAATTACTTCATTTAGTGTTAAACCATTAAAGATGATTACTTCTATGGGATTTATTCTTTCATTTATAAGTTTTGTAGTACTTATATATGCATTAATTGTTAAATTAACTGGAAATGCTGTATCTGGATGGACATTTATTATATTCTCAATTTGGTTAGTAGCAGGAATTCAAATGTTATCATTAGGTATTATTGGTGAATATATAGGTAAGATATATCAAGAAACTAAGAAAAGACCTAAGTATATAATTGAGAAGGAGTTAATTTAATGAATATAAAAAAATTATATCTTAAATATAAGGAAGTAGTTAATTATTTAATATTTGGTACTTTAACTACTTTCTTAACTCTTGCTGTATATTATTTGCTTACTATTTCAATACTTAATCCAGAAAATTCAATAGAATTGCAAATTGCTAATATTCTTTCATGGATAGTAGGATTTTTGTTTGCATTTTTTACTAATAGAAAATACGTATTTGAAAGTAATAGTAGTAGCAAATTTAGTGAATTTATGAAGTTTTTTTTATCTAGAATTTCTACTTTATTACTTGACATGGCTATAATGTTTATATTTGTTACATTGATGCATTTCAATAACCAAATATTGAAATTAATCTCTCAAGTATGTATAATAGTAGGGAATTATTTTTTGAGTAAGTTTTTTGTATTTAAAAAAGATAAAGTTAAATTAAAAAATAAGGAGGTAAGTAATATGAAAGAAAAATATTTATTTTCTGTTATTGTTCCAATTTATAATGTTGAAGATTATTTAGAAGAAACTATTAAGAGTGTTATTGATCAAACTATTGGATTTGATAAGATTCAATTAATATTAGTTAATGATGGATCTTTAGATAACTCAGAAAAAATATGTTTAAAATATAAAGAACAATATCCAGATAATGTATTATATATTAAAAAAGAAAATGGTGGAGTTAGTAGTGCTAGAAACGAAGGAATTAAACATATAGAAGGAAAATATGTTAGTTTTTTAGACTCTGATGATAAGTGGGAATTAGATGTATTTGAAAAAGTATATAATTTTTTTGAAAAGAATTATAATAATACAGATGTAGTAGCACTTAAAATGAAATTCTTTGGTTCAAAAGAAGGAACAAATCATCCATTAAATTTTAAATTTAAAGAAGATAGGGTAATTGATTTAAATAAAGAACCAAATTATGTACAAATGTCTATGGCTACAACATTTGTAAAAGCAAGTTCTTTAAAAGATAAAGAATTTAATTGTAAATTAAAATATGCTGAAGATGCATTATTAATTAATACTATTATAATGAATAAGATGAAATTGGGTGTATTGAAATCACCTAGTTATCTATATAGAAAAAGAGAAGAAGGAAATTCAGCTATAGATACTTGTTTATCAAGAGAAGCATATTATAATGTTGTTCTTGAAAATTTTCATGATAAATTAATAAGTCTTGCTAAAAAGAAATTTGGTGATATTCCATTATATATTCAATATGTTTTAATGTATGATTTACAATGGAGAATTAAATCTAATATTCCTAATAATGTATTAAGTGAAAATGAAAAAAGAAAATATATAGAACATATAAAGAAATTATTACAAGTTATAGATATTGATGTAATCAATAATCAAAAAAATATTTGGGCAGAACATAAAATGTATGCTTTATCACTTAAATATGGTAGTAATGTATTTGAAAAAGCTATTTATAGTGATGGAGAATTCTATTATAAAGATAGAATGATTTACTCATTAAAAAAATCATCTCCAATTACTGTTAAAATAATTAATATAAGAGAAAAATCTTTTCAAATTGCTGGAGTTATTAATTTTCCATTATCTGAAAAGAAATATACATTATATATTGATGTAAATGGTAAAAAAGAAAAATTAGAATGTGTTGATTCACCATTTGAAAGTAAAAATTGTATGGATGGAGAATTATATTCTATTAAGTTATTTAATTATTTTATTGATTTAGAAAAAAATAAAAATATTTCTATTAAATTTTATTTAAAATTTAATGATAAAGAAGTACAACTTACTCCAAAATTTACTCAATATGGAAGATTGAATAATAAATTAAAATTGCATTATACTAAAAATAAGAAGACTTTATATTATAAAAATAAGACTATCAAGTATAAAAAAGTTAGTTTATTAAGAAGATTTAGAATGGAAGCAGGAACTTTAGCACGATTACTAAAAAAAGGTGATTATAAAAGTTTTGCATACAGATTTGTTGGAAGAATATATAAAGTTTTTAAAAGAAAAGAAATATGGTTTGTTTCTGATAGAACTTTAATTGCTAATGATAATGGTATGCATTTATTTAAATATATTACATCTTTAAAGGATAAAAAGAGAAAAGTATATTTTGTAATTAGTAAGAAAAGTAAAGATTATAATGAAATGAAAAAATATGGTAAGGTAATTGCTCATAATAGTTTAAGATATAAATTAATGTATTTTAAAGTAGATAAAATTATATCAAGTCAAGCTGATGTATGGGTAGTAAATCCATATGGTAAAAAAGAAAACTGTTATAGAGATATGTATGCATATGATTTTGTATTCTTACAACATGGTGTTACAAAAGATGATATTTCAAGTTGGTTAAACTTATATAATAAGAATATTTCATTATTTGTAACCACAGGCGTACCAGAATATCAATCAATTTTAGATGGTACATATTATTATCAAAAAGATAATGTGATATTGACAGGTATGCCAAGATATGATAATTTATATGATGAGAATGATAAGACTATAGCAATCATGCCAACATGGAGAAGATTCTTATCAGGAAAGATGAATGCAGCAAATGGTACAAGAGATTATAACCCAGAATTTAAGGATTCAGAATATTTTAAATTCTATAATGGATTAATAAATGATGAAAGAATTCTTAATAAAATGAAAGAAAAAGGTTATAAAGGTATATTTGTAGTTCATCCAACCCACATGAATAATTATAAAGATTTTAAAGGTAATGATGTATATAAAGTTGTAGAAGGATATGCTGATTATCAAAAAATCTTTAGAGAAGCAAGTTTATTACTTTCAGATTATTCAAGTGTTCCATTTGATTTCGCATATTTATTTAAACCAGTAATATATGCTCAATTTGATAAAGAAGAATTCTTTGGTAATCATATTTATTCTGAAGGATATTTTAGCTATGAAAAAAATGGTTTTGGACCAGTAACTTATGATTATGAACAAACAGTAGAAAAATTACTTGAAATGTTAGATAACGATTGTAAGTTAGATGATGAATATAGAAAAAGAGCTGAAGAATTTTATGGATTCCATGATAGAGAAAATTGTAAACGTGTATATGAAAAAATATGTGAATATAAATAATTAGAACAGCTTAGTATGTCTTGGGGGTTTATATGGTAATATATGAATTATACAAAAAATATATAGGTAAATCACTAGTGCTAAAGGTAGCTATGTCTATCTTTAGCATTTTAGTGTTTTATTTTTTGACTAGAAATATTAGATGCAAATCATTTATTAAATGTGAAACTATTAATATAGCACTATTATCTATATGTATTATTATTGATTATATATTTAATAAATTATTTGTAATAAAAAAAGAAATGAGTAGAAATAAATATGTTATTAGTACAATAATATTTATAGTAGCAAATACTATTTCTTTACTATTATTATTTATATTTGTATCTAAACACTTAGTTATAAAGTATGTATTATCATATATTATTGCTCTTATAGCATATAAGATAAGTTTAGTAAAAATAAATAAGAATATTGATATGGTAAAGACAATTAATATAATATTTGTATCTTTATTTTTCTTTGTATTAGCACTTGGTACATATTCAATAATTGGAGAAAAAGAAAACAAATCTAATATTGAAAATAGAGAATTGAATCAATTTGTTATTCCTTCTGTAGATACATTTAAAAATAAAACATATCAATCAAACTTAGAAAATTCATTAGCAGATCAAGTTATGTATGGATTAAAGATAAAAGAATTAACTAATAAATATTTAAACTTTTTAGATTATAAAAAAATTAATTCTAATATATGTAAAAATCGATATGTATATTTGTCAAGTGGTTATGCAACATATAATTGTAGTGATCAAATTGTAGCAGCTCCTAAGTCTATTGATAATACTATTCCTAATATGCTACAAAAAATTGATGTATTAAGTCATGTTAATGATTTAGTAGATACATATTATTATACTATTGATAGATCATATACTATTAATTTTGAAAAAAAAGATTATACCTTTAATGTAAAAAAATTCCTTGTTGCAAACTTAAAGGGTGATTATAAAATTAAAAGTTTTGAGATAGAATCATATGATGATTATTATAAATACTTTTATAAAACAGATCACCATTGGAATTATATTGGTTCATATAAAGGATATAAAGAAATACATGATTTGTTAGATATAGATGAAGATTATGTAGAACCAACAGGTGTAAAAACTGCATCTAAAAAATTCTATGGATCGCATGCTAAAGGATCTAAAATGTTAAAATATGGAGAAGAATTTAAATATTATACATATGAATATGATGAACATTCGACATTTTTAAATGGACAAAAAGGATTGTATACTAATCCAAATAGAAAAACTAAAGAAAACTATGCTAATTATTATGAATTAATATATGGTAAAGATGGAATAGATTTACAATATAATTTTAAACAACCTAAGAAAGATAATTTATTAATTATTGCGACATCATTTTCTAACCCAATTAATGAAATGATAGCATCGCATTTTAATAAAACGTATATAATCGATCTTAGAAAATTAAGAAATGATAGTGGCTCTCCAGTAAACTTAAGGCAATACATTCGTTGGCATGATATAGATAAAGTATTAGTTATAGTATCTACAGATTTGATAAATAATTCTCAACTAAAGATGGAATGGATTGATTAATATGTTGTTTTGTAGTTTAACATTTTTGTTTATATTTTTGCCAATTTTAACATTAATATATTATGTTTCTAATAATAAATATAGAAATGTTATATTATTAATTGCATCTTTATTATTTTATGCATGGGGAGAACCAAAATATATATATTTGATGCTAATATCAATTGGAGTAAATTATGTATTAGCACTCATGATTGAAAAATATTTTGATAAAAAAATTATTAAAAGAATAATATTAATAGTATCTATATTATTTAATTTAGGATTACTTTTCTATTTTAAATATTTAGGATTTACTGTAACTGTTATAAATAATATATCAGGTGCTCAATTAAAAACATTTAATATAGCACTTCCTATAGGTATAAGTTTTTATACATTTCAAATACTATCATATGTTGTTGATGTATATAAAGGGGAGGTTAAGGCGCAAAAAAATATAATTACATTAGGTACTTATATCGCACTTTTTCCTCAGTTAATAGCTGGACCTATAGTAAGATATAGTACAGTTGAAGAACAATTACAATCTAGAAAATTATCATTTGATAAATTATCTAGTGGTATAAAAAGATTTATTGTTGGGCTAGGTAAAAAGGTAATAATTGCTAATAACATGGCTTTTATTGCAGATACATTACTTAATAGTTCAAATGTATTAGATTATAGTTGGATAACTATTTTAGTAGCTGCTTTAGCATATACATTTCAAATATATTTTGATTTTTCAGGATATAGTGATATGGCTATAGGTTTAGGTAAAATGTATGGATTTGATTTCTTAGAAAACTTTAATTATCCATATATTTCTACAAGTATAACTGATTTCTGGAGAAGATGGCATATGTCACTTTCTACATGGTTTAGAGATTATATCTATATACCATTAGGAGGTAATAGATGTTCTCGACCTAGATGGATATTTAATATATTTGTAGTATGGTTAGCTACAGGTATATGGCATGGTGCTAATTGGAACTTTATTATATGGGGATTATATTTCTTCTTATTACTTATGATAGAAAAATTATTTATAGGTAAAATTTTAAATAAATTACCTAAATTATTAAGATTTGTATATGCATTTATCTTAATTAATATAGGATGGTTAATATTTAGAATTGAAAAATTAGATTTATTAATTAATATTTCAAAAAATTTATTTACATTAAAAAAAGGAAATATAATATCAGATGTAGCACATAATTATTATTTAATTAATAATATTCCTTATTTTATATTTGCTATTATATTTAGTTTTCCAATAGTAAAATTTATTGGTTCTAAAATAAAAAATGAATTATTAAAAACAACTATACAAAATTTATTGTTATTATTAATATTATTATTTAGTATAGTACTTCTAATTAATAATAGTTATAATCCATTTATATATTTTAGATTTTAAAAAAAAGTTGATATATTGTTATATCAACTTTTTAATATATGATTTACATGTTATAATAGTTATAGTAGGTGATAAAATGAAATTAAGTATTATAGTCCCAGTATATAATGTAGAAGCATATTTAGAAAAATGTTTAGATTCACTAGTTAATCAAACTATGGAAGATTATGAAATAATAATTGTAAATGATGGTTCTACTGATAATAGTGAAGATATAATAATTAAATATAAGAATAAATATCCTAATTTAATTAGATATACAAGTATTCCTAATGGTGGGGTAGGTAATGCTAGAAATATAGGTATTACTCTAGCTAAGGGTGAATATATTACTTTCTTAGATAGTGATGATTATGTAGATAGTAATGCATATAAAATGTTATATGAAAAAATTAGTGATGGCTATGATATGGTTATGACTGGTTATTATATAGATAGAAATGGAAAACTAATAAAAAAACATTGTAATGAAATTGAATTTGAAGATAATATAATTAATAAGCCTGAAATAATATATAATACATTGCCATATTGTTGGGCATATATTTATAAAAAAGAATTAATAGAAAAAAATAATATTAAATTTACTGAACATAAAATATTTGAAGACTTATTATTCACATATAAATGTATTAAGTGTTCAAATAAAATAGGTAAAATTAATGCTCCATTAATTTATTATGTAGATAGAAGTGAATCTGTTACAAGTAGTTTTTCAAAAAAATTCTTTGATATATTTGAAGTGATAGATTTACTTGATGAATACTATGATAATTGTATTGATAAAAAATATATTACTTTTTTAGCTATTAGACATACTTTTATACGTTTTAATACAAAAGTAAAAATAAAAGATAATAAAATTAAAAGAGAATTTATAGAAAAAACTTTTAATTATTTAAATAGTAGAGATAAAGATTGGAAAAAAAGTTATTTCTTTAAAAAGGGATATAAAAAATATTATGATATGAAAAATTATTGGATATTAAAAACATATATACGTGGTAGAAAAAAGTGATATATTGCTTATGAAAATCTATTATGTTATAATTTTAGCATGAGGGTGGTAGAGATGAACGCTATACTATATTTATTAAAATGGCATTTGATTTCTGTTTATTTTTTTATTAAAATTTTTACTAAACAAAAGAAACAAGTGCTTTTTTTGAGTAGACAATTTAATAATGTATCTTTAAATTATCAAAGAGTAATAGATGAATTAGAAAAAAATGATATTAAATATAAATGTATATGTAAAAAAGTAGATTCATCTGTTAATGATAGCGTTAGAACACAAGGAAATTATTCTTCACCATTGATATTTATAAAAAAGGTACTAAAAAGTTTTGGTGGTTCAATAAAATACTATTTTAGTTTATATAGACAAATGTGTGCTATAGCAAGTAGTAAAGTAGTAATAGTTGATGGATATAATTTACCAGTAAGTTTATTGAAACATAAAAAAGGTACTAAAGTAATTCAAATGTGGCATGCTTTAGGTGCTATAAAAAAATTTGGATTTCAAGCAGTTGGTAGTAAAGATGGAGTATCACCTAATGTAGCACGTATACTTAAAATGCATGCTAATTATGATTATATATTATCTGGTAGTGAGGGTATGAATGAATTTTTTTCTGAGGCATTTAATACACCTATAGAAAAAGTTTTAGCAATTGGTACACCTACAGTAGATAGTATGAGAGAAATAGATGAAAATAAGAATAAATTAATATTTGATAGATATCCAAGTATGAAAAATAAAATAAATATATTATATGCTCCTACATTTAGAAATGATAGAAGAGATAATACTAATGAGCTAATAAAATATATTGATTTTGATAAATGTAATTTGATAGTATCAAGACATCCAAAAGTAGATAATACTGTTGATAATGATAAAGTAATTTGTCTTAATAGAAAAGAATTTACTACTGCTGATATGATTAAAGTAGTTGATTATGTTATAACAGATTATTCTGCTGCAATGATTGATTCTGCAATAGCTAATAAAAGAATATTATTATATTTATATGATTATGATCAATATAATAAAGATAATGGAGTAAATATAGATTTACTTAAAGATTATCCAAAATTATCATATAAGGATGCTAAAGATGTAATTAATGTTATAGAAAAAGATAATTATGATATGAATGAGTATAAAAAATTTCAAAAGAAATATACACCTAGTATAAAAGGTAAAAGTAGTATAGAAATTTTGAACTTAATAAAGAGGTGTTTAGATGAGTAGTTTGAAAAGTAAAATAAAGGTTGCAGGAGTTAATTTAGCAAAGAAGAATAAAACTTTTAGAAAAATACTTAGAAAAACTTTAAATAAAAAGAAAGAAATAGATTATCATAAGTTTTATAAAAAATATGAAGTTGATGATAAAGTAATACTATTTGAATCATTTGGTGGAAGAAATTATACATGTTCACCAAAAGCTATTTATGAAAAAATGATTACAATGGATAAATTTAATGATTATACTTTTGTATGGGCATTTAAAAATGTAGAAGATCATAATGTAAAACCATTTAAAAATTTAATAATTGTTAAATCTGGTTCTGATGATTATTATAAGTATTGTTCTATTGCTAAGTATTGGATTGTTAATTCAATTATGCCTGAAAATATTAAGAAAAAAGATAATCAAGTATATGTACAATGTTGGCATGGAACTCCTCTTAAGAGATTAAGATATGATATAAAAGTAAATGGTTCTTCATTAAATAGTGTTGAAGAAATAAGATATAGAAATGATATAGATGCTAAAAGATTTGATTATTTTATTTCTCCATCTAAATTTTGTACTGAAAAATTTACTTCTGCATTTAATTTAGTTAATTTAGGTAAAGAAAATATAATTATAGAAAAAGGATATCCAAGAAATGATAGATTATTTTCATTTACAAATGATGATGTAGAAGATATTAAAAATAAATTAGGTGTACCTAAAGATAAAAAAATTATATTATATGCTCCTACATTTAGAGATAATCAACATACTTCTGGAGTAGGATATACATATAATTTAGGTATAAATTTTGACACATTAATGGATAAAATAAATGATGAATATGTAATATTGTTTAGAACACATTATTTTGTAGCAAATTCAATTGATTTAAGTAAATATGAAGGTTTTATATATGATGTATCTAGATATGATGATATTAATGATTTATATATAATAAGTGATTTATTAATTACTGATTATTCAAGTGTATTCTTTGATTATGCAAATTTAAAAAGACCTATGCTTTTTTATATGTATGATTTAGATGATTATAAAAATAATTTAAGAGATTTTTATATTTCATTAGAAGAATTACCTGGACCTATTGTTGAAAAAGAAGAAGATTTACTAAATGAAATAAACAATATAGATAATTATGATAAAAAATATAGAGAAAAATATAATATATTTAATGAAAAATATAACTATTTAGATGATAAAGATAGTTCTATGAGAGTAATTGAATATTTATTTAAATAGATAGCAGGTGGGGTTTGAAGAAGGTATTAACATATGGAACTTTTGATTTGTTCCATGAAGGACACAAAAGAATTTTACAAAGGGCAAAGGCATTAGGTGATTATTTAGTAGTAGCTGTTTCTACAGATGAATTTAACGCTACTAAAGGGAAAAAATCATATTATGATTATGAAACAAGAAAAAAAATAGTTGAACAACAAGAATGTGTTGATTTAGTTATACCTGAAATTTGTTGGGAACAAAAAATAAATGATGTAATAGATAATGATATAGATATTGTTGTAATGGGTAGTGATTGGGCTGGAAGTAATAAGTTTGATTATTTAAAACAATATTGTGATGTAGTTTTTCTACCTCGAACTCCTGGAATATCTACTACTTTAGTAAAACAAGTATTAGGAGTATCTTTTGATGAAAAAGGTGAATTGATATCAAAATTTGATAATCCAGAAAAAGCAATACAAATATTAAGATTATTATCTGTTTTAAGCGAAGTAAATAATAATTGTAATTTAAATAATGATAATTCTAATGAAAAAGTTTTAAAATTAAAAAAAATGTAATAATATGCTATTTTTAGCATAAAATTTACTAATATGCGTAAATTTGACATTAATATATTAATGTGATAAAATACTAGGCATATTTGTTGTTGATGGCGCATTATTCTAGTCAATAACATTTATTATGAAGGCGGGGTTAAAATACCGCATAAGAGCATAACTGTGAAACTTTTGGTGTTTGCTTCTTACGCCCAGTTTGGGGTGAATGCTGGAAGGTAGAGTGTTGGGCATCCACAATGGCATGTGCAAATGACCCAACATTCATGGAGACCTAATTATGTGTTAAGCCTATACGTACCATACTGATGGACTTGATACAGATTAGGATTAAACCTATCTCATGGCGCAAGTTATGGATAGTGTAGCTTGTCTTGAGTGATTATTGGGGATACGAGATGTATTAATTATACCGTAGCTAAGTATTTTAATGGATAGTCTTTTGAAACAATAATTGCAAAAAAGTACTAATAATAAATGAGTTGGGGAGGAAATCTCCTAGAGTGACATAATATAGGATTGCAGTGCGTACTAAGTGGTAATCAAGCCATACATTCAGTGATGATGTATTGGTTTCCTTAAAGGGGAACCGCAATTTGGTAACGAATTGTGTGAAACCAGAGAAATTCTGCTTGACCTATGACGTAAAGTTAACTATATTATATGCCATATCATTTTTTAGGACATTAGTCCTTTTTTTATGTTTTTTACTACTATAATATGTTATAATATATACGTGTGTTTAAAGATACATTAGTATGGTTTGTTTGACAAAGTATAGTAAATAAGATAAAATTATAATGTTATTAAATTTGGGTGATTTAATGAAAAAAGAAATTAAAGCACAATTAGAAGATAAGAAGAAAGAGAAGACTAAAGCTAATGTTAAATGGTGTTTAACTTTAATGTTGGTAGCAGCAGTTATATCAATAACTTTATCTTTTATATCAGAGTTTGCAATGAGGGATGTTAATTTATTTGTAGGTACTATAATTATATTAATATTTATATTCTTTGGTATATTATTTGATATGATTGGAGTAGCAGTAACAGCTGCAGATGAAGCTCCTTTTCATGCTATGAGTGCTAAAAAAATTAAAGGTGCTAAAATTGCAGTTAAATTAAAGAAAAGTTCAGATAGAACATCATCTTTTTGCTGTGATGTTATAGGGGATATTTGTGGAATTATATCAGGTGCTGCAGGAGTAGCAGTAGCTGCTAGAATGAATACAATGTTTAATATTCCTATATTAGCATGTAGTTTAATTGTAACAGGTTTTATTGCTGCTTTTACTATAGGTGGTAAAGCTTTTGAAAAATCTATAGCAATAAATAATGGTAATAAAATTTTATATAGTTTTGCAAAATTTTTAAACATATTTTATAAGGGTTAATAGAAGTTGCGGAGGTAATATGAGTAAGTTTTTTAAGAATATAAAAAAATATTTTAAATATGCTGTATATTCAGCAAGAGCAGAATTAAAAAGTGAAGTTGCTGATTCATACTTGAATTGGTTATGGTGGATTATTGAACCAGTATGTTTTATGTTAATTTATACATTTGTATTTGGTGTAGTATTTAAAAATAAAACTCCATACTTTGCATCATTTGTATTTGTAGGTTTAACAGCATGGGAATTCTTTAATCGTATGATTACAGGTAGTGTTAAACTTATAATTAATAATCGTGATTTAGTTACAAAGGTATATATTCCTAAATATATATTGTTATTATCTAAATCATTTACATATTTATTTAAGATGTTTATATCATTAGCTATAACTTTCTGTTTAATGATATTTCAACGTGTACCATTTACATGGCATATATTATTAATTATTCCTGTACTTATTGTTTTATATTTATTAGCATTTGGTATAGGATTAATATTAATGCATTTTGGTGTTACATTAAATGACTTAGGTAATTTAACTACAATAGCACTTAGAATGGTATTTTATTTATCTGGTGTATTCTTCAATATTAATGAAAGATTACATGGTAGATTAGCTACAGTACTACTTAAATGTAATCCTATAGCATTCCTTATGCATGATTTAAGAAAATCATTAATATATGGTCAAATGTTAGACTTTTCAATATTAGGTATATGGTTTGTTATAGCACTTCTTTTATGTGCTATAGGAGTACATGTAATTCATAAAAATGAAAATAGTTATGCGAAGGTGATATAGTTATGATTAATAAGAAAAATACTAAGAAAAAACAATCAGATAAAAAGAATATAGCTATAACTGTAAAAAATTTACATATTACATATAGAGGTCTTAAAAAGACTTCTATTAGAGCATCTTGGAAGAAATTAGGTTCTAAAGTAGAATTATTTCAAGCTTTAAAAGGTGTTAGTTTTGAAGTAGAAGAGGGTAAAATACTTGGTATTATAGGAAAAAATGGTAGTGGTAAATCTACTATGTTACGTGCTATAGCAGGTATATTCTCACCTGATAAAGGATCTATTAATTTACATCATAATACTATTTCATTATTATCTATTGGTGTAGGATTTAATAGAAAACTTACTGGTAAAGAAAATATATATTTATCAGGTATGTTATTAGGTTTCTCTGAAGAAGAAATTGCTGAAAAAGAAAAAGAAATTATAGAGTTTGCTGATATTGGAGATTTTATTAATAGACCAGTAAAAACTTATTCATCTGGTATGTACTCTAAATTAGCATTTGCAATAACTGCAATCTTAGAAACTGATATAATGCTTATAGATGAAGTATTATCAGTAGGAGATGCTAGATTTAAAGAAAAAAGTTACAATAAGATGAAAGAATTAATTTCAGATGAACATAGAACTGTTATTATAGTTTCACATAGTTTAGGAACAATAAGAGAATTATGCAATGAAGTATTATGGTTAAACGATGGTGAAGTTGTAATGATTGGTAAGCCAGAGGAAGTTATTCCTAAGTATGAAGAATATATGAAGTAGGATTATCCTACTTTTTTCTTTACAGTAAAAAGTGTAAAATTTTACAAATTTTCACTTTTTTGTTTGAAACAGCACATAATTTGTTATAATTAGGGTAATGATAGGGAAAATAAAACCTATTAAATACAATTTAACAATTGGGGTGAATTAGATGAGTGTAATTATGGATGGAAATGAAATTTTAAGTAAAACACAAGATAGATTGAAAGTTGAAATTAAAAATTGTATGATTAGACCTAGTGTTGCTGTTATACAAATTGGTGATAATCCAGCAGGAGATAAGTTTGTTAGTATTAAAGAAAAAGCTTGTAGTGCTGTTGGAATATATTTTAGATTATATAAGTTTGAGGATGGTACTCCTGAATTAACTGTAATAAATAAAATTAAAGAATTAAATAATGATGAATATGTTAATGGTATAATGATACAATTACCTATTCCTACAAAATATAATGAAAAGAGATTATTAAATTCTATTAGTAATGGAAAAGATGTAGATGGAATGACAGATATTAATGCTGGACGTTTTGTAAATGGTAAGAAATCATTAATTCCTTGTACAGCTTTAGCAGTATCTAAATTATTAGATGAAAATAATATAGAAGTATCAGGTAAAAATGTAGTTGTTGTAGGAAGAAGTAAAATAGCAGGAAGACCTATTTCTAACTTACTTTTATCTAAAGATGCTACTGTAACTATATGTCATAGTAAGACTGTAGATTTAGCTAATTATACTAAACAAGCAGATATAGTTGTTATGGCATGTGGTGTTCCTAAATTACTTACAGGTGATATGATTAAAGATGATGCAGTTGTAATTGATGTAGGATTTACAGAAGTAAATGATGAGGTTATAGGAGATGTAGATTTTGAAACAGTAGAAAAGAAAGCATCTTATATTACACCAGTACCTGGTGGAGTAGGGCCTGTGACTGTAGCAATGTTACTTGAAAATATTTATATGTGCTATAGTGCTAAAAATTCAAAATAAAAAGAAGTATTTATACTTCTTTTTTTTCTACTTTAATTAGTGATTCTTTTAATTGATGTCTTAAGAATACTATATCTCTTTTTAATTCTCCAATTTTAGGATTTATTATATATATAGTATCTCCAATATTAAGTTCATTACTACTTAACTTATTATATTCTTTTATACTTTCTATATTAGCTAATGCTTCAGTAGAATTACCAGCTGCATAATAAGCTAAAGAATCAATGCTATCTCCATTTTTAACTGTATATTTAACCCAAGTATCTATTGAATCTATTTCTTTCTCTAATTCATTTATTCTGCTTAAATAGACATTATCTTTATGTACTAATACTGGAACACTTATATCTTGAAATGGAGTAAGTTCATGTGGCTCTATATTATTTAAATTACATATTTCATCAATATATTCATCTATATTTTCATATATTTTATAATATATTTCATTATCATAATATTTTTTAGCAACACTTTCTATTGTGTCATCCTTACCTATATGTTCATTTAAATATATTTCTATATAATTATATGGCAATTCTAATTTAATTTTATTTTTATATTTTGTTGTATGTTCTAATTTTATATTATTTCCTATGTTTATCATGTTATCACCTTGTATAATTATATACTATTATTTAATTATAGCCAAGTATTTTTTTTATTTTATTATATGAATATATACAAGTAAATAATATATTTAGCGAAATTGCTATTAATAATCCATACATATCTATTTTTAAACTACATAATATTCCTAATATAATTGTTCTAATAAACATATTAATAAGAGATATTTTCATATTCTCTTTTGCTTTATTCATAGCTTGTAAACTTGCTAGTAATGGATGTTCTATATAATGAAATATAAATATAGGTGCTAAAAAGAGTATATAGTTACTTCCTTCATATGTATTAAACATAATATGTAGTATATTATTTCTAAATACTATAAATATAGTAGTAAATATAATACCTAATATTAAAGAAATAATTAGAGCTTGATTAATACGTTTTTTAACAATATTATATTTTTTATTAGTATAGTATAAACTAATATTAGGTATTAATGCTTGTGATATAGCGTTTGTTAAAAAAGAGGGTAGAAGTAATATAGGAAGTACATATCCATTAATTATTCCATATTGATATATTATATAATTATTAGTATATCCTACTTTAGTAAGTATTAAAGTTAATATAATAGGTTCTAAAAAATATGTAATACTTCCTATTAATCTAGATAATGTAGTAGGTATTGATATAGATAATATGCTTTTAATATTATTTTTATTATATTTTATATCTTCTTTAGTTATAGTAAATTTAGGAAAATTAAAAAGAAATATAATAATAGAAGATAATTCACTAAATATATTAATTATAAGAATAAATGTTAAAGTATTAGATTTATTATTTAAAAAACTATCTATAAATAATACTATTAATATTAATTTAATTAAATCTTCTAGTATATTACTTACTACATGAGGTATCATTCTTTCTTTAGAAAAATAATAACTTCTGAATATATTAGATACTGTTATAAATGGTAGTATAAATCCAATAGAAAGAATAGGAATATAAAGTATTTCATTTCTTAATAAATTTATAGATATAAATTCAGAAAAAAATAATAGTATAATCATTATTAAAATATCTAAAGAAAGAGAAATAAATAGTGAATAAATTATTAAATTTTTATTATTATATTTATTTGAAGAAATAAGTACATTAAGTGCTGTTGTAAGACCAAAACCACTAATTGATACAAGTAATAAAAAAGTAGGAATTACAAGGGAATATAAGCCTAAAGTCTCAGTTCCAATATGTCTTGTAAGTACTATTTTTATAATCATTCCCAATATTTTAGTAGTCATTCCACCAAAAATTAATATAATGCTAGATTTAATAAATTTGTTTTTTTTCATTGTTCTCCTTTAAAAATTAAGTTATATGGTATATAATAGTGTATGTGAAAAGTTGAGGGAATAGTATATGGATTTGAAGTTTAGTAATGCTGTTGAACTATATGATTTATTATTACCAGCTTTAGAGACAAAAGAGATTCAATTAAGAAGAAATGATTATTTAGGGATTACTAAAAAAGATATATGGAAATACCTTAGTGAAACTAAATGGAAAAATGACACAGGATTAAAACTATATCAAATGGTTTCAGATATCTTTAATTTAGATAGTGATGCTTTAAATAATTACATCAAGAAATAGATAGGATGGTATTTATGAGTAAGAAGAATGAAGTAAAAAAAGAAGAAAAAAATACTAATATTTCAAAAAGTAATATGAAAACACAATTACGTGAGAAAAAACAAAGAAAAGCTCAAAATAAAAAGTTTGCAGCTGGATTAATTATATCTTTAATTGTCTTAATAATATCTGGATTAATTATTTATCCAGTATTAAAGAGTACTAAGTTTGGTTTGGATCTTAAAGGTGGTTTTGAAATTCTATATGAAGTTCGTGATATAAATGGTAAAGAAGTAAGTAAAGAGTCAGTAACTAATACTTATAAAACTATACTTAAACGTATCGATATACTAGGGGTTAGTGAACCTGAAATTACTATAGAAGGTAAGAATATAAGAATTCAATTAGCAGGTGTTAAAGATGCTACTGAAGCTAAAAATACATTAAGTGCTATGGCTAATTTAACTTTTAGAAATAGTAAAGATGAATTAGTAATGAGTGCTGATGTATTAAAATCAAATAGTGTTAAAGTAGTTGCTGATCAAAATAATGTAGGTAATTATTATTTAACATTAGAAATAAAAGATGTAGACACTTTTCATAAGAAAACTGAAGAAATAAGAAAATCTGGTGATTTACTTGTTATCTGGTTAGACTTTGATGAAGAAAAAGATAAGTTTAGTGAAGAAAGAGAACATTGTGGATCACTTAATAATTCAAGATGTATTTCTTATGCATCTATTAATGGTGAACTTACAGGTACTAGTGTACAATTAACAGGTAATTTCACATATGAAGAAGCAACAAGTTTAAGAGATTTAATTAATTCTGGTAGTTTACCTACTAAATTAGTTGAATTATCTAGTAAGACTGTTGATCCATCTTTTGGTAAGGATGCATTAAAGAATACATTTATAGCTGGTGTTATAGCTGTAGCACTTATAATGTTATTTATGACAATCTTATATAGATTTAGTGGATTTATATCAAGTATTGGTATAATTACATATACTATGTTAACATTTGTTATATTTAATTTAGTTGGAGGAAGATTAACACTTCCAAGTATAGCTGCTGTAGTAATTGGTATAGGTATGGCAGTAGACTCAACTGTATTAAGCTTTGAACGTATAAAAGATGAATTAAGAAATAAAAATAGTTTAGAAGATGCATTTAATAAAGGTAATAAAGGATCTTTAGTTTCAATTATAGATGCCAATATTACTACTTTAATAGCAGCAGTAATATTATTTATATTTGGTGAAAGTAGCGTTAAAGGATTTGCTACAATGTTAATTATAAGTATTATTGTTACTATGTTAATTATGGTATTCTTAGTAAGAAGTTTATTAAGAAAATTTGTAGAGAGCGGTAAATTTAACAATTGTACAAATGCATTTATTGGTATTAAAAATTTAGATAAGAGATCATGTTTTACTAAATTTAATTATGTTAAACATGCACCTAAATTTATTATTGTAACTATTATATTATTCGTAGTTGGTATAATTAATATATACTTTAACGGATTAAATTTAAGTATTGATTTTAAGGGTGGTTCAAGTATTTCACTTAATACTAGTGAAAAAGTAAGTGCCAAAGAAATAAAATCTGAGTTAGAAGAATTAGGATATAAAGTTGTAAATATTGATAATATTAATGATACATCTGTTTATGCTACAGTATCTTCTCAATTAGATAGTAAAGAAGTAGATAAAGTAGAAAAACATTTTGATGAAAAATATAAAGATAGTACTACTAGTATTGGTACAGTATCTAATACTGTTAAGAAAGAATTAATTAAGAATGCTATTAAATCATTAATATTAGCAGCTATTGGTATTATTCTATATGTTACATTAAGATTTACATTTAGATATGGTGTATCTGCAATTATTACTTTAGCACATGATGTTGGAATAATAATTATTATGTTCTCATTATTAAAATTAGAAGTATCTACAATCTTTATAGCAGCAATACTATCTATAATAGGTTACTCAATAAATGATACAATAGTTACATTTGATAGAATAAGAGAAAATAAACGTAAATTATACAATGATAGAGTTAAATCATATAAGGAATTAAAAGAACTAGTTAATAAGAGTATTAAAGATACTATTACACGTAGTTTAGTTACTTCTATTACTACATTAATACCAGTTATAAGTTTAATAGTATTAGGATCTCATGAAATAGTAAACTTTAATTATGCATTATTAATTGGTTTAATTGCTGGTACATATTCATCAATAATGATTGCTACTTCATTATGGTTATTACTTGAAAAGAAACATGTCGGTAAGACTGAAAAGAAGAAGTGGTATGAAGTAGATACTGAAGATGATATGGAAGAATTAAAAGTTAAAGGAATTAATTGTTAATTCCTTTTTTTTATAATTATTTTGTGATATAATTTGCATGTAATAGAAAAGGGTGGTAATATGCGTAAAGATAAACCAAATATTACATTTGATGAACTATACGAAAAAGTTAATACATATATTACTAATGAAAAAGAATTAAAAAAGTTATCTAGTGCATATTTATTTGCCTATGAGAAGCATTTTGGCCAAAAAAGATTATCAGGAGAAGATTATATAATACATCCACTTAATGTAGCATATATTCTTGCTGAAATAAATGCAGATTCTTCAACATTATGTGCTGCATTACTTCATGATACTATTGAAGATTGTGATGTTACAGAAGAAGAAATAGAAAAAAAATTTGGTCATGAGATAGCAGTTCTTGTTAATGGTGTAACTAAAATTAATAAGTTAAAATTTACATGTGACAATGAAGCTGTTATTGCTAATCATAGAAAAATATTAGTTGGATTGTGTGAAGATGTTAGAATACTTATTTTAAAACTAGCAGATAGATTACATAATATGAGAACAATATGGTGTTTATCAGAAAAGAGTCAAAAAGCTAATGCAAGAGAGACTTTAGATATATTAACACCTATAGCACATAGACTTGGTATGAATAAAATTAAAAGTGAGTTAGAAGATTTATCACTTAGATATTTAAAACCAGAAGTATATTTTGATATAGTTGAAAAATTAAATAAAACAAAAGTAGAACGTGATCGCATTGTAAAAGAAATGATGGATGATGTATCTAGTTTGTTAAATAAAAATGGTATAGAACATGAAATAAAAGGTAGAGCTAAAAGTATATATAGTATATATAAAAAACTTGATAAAGGTAAAAGATTTAGTGAAATATATGATTTACTTGCTATGAGAGTATTTGTTAATGATGTATCAGAATGTTATCAAGTATTGGGTATTATACATTCAAAATATAGACCAATTCCTAAAAGATTTAAAGATTATATAGCAATGCCTAAAACTAATATGTATCAATCATTACATACTACAGTATTTGGATTAGAAGGTTATACTTTTGAAATACAAATACGTACATATGAAATGGATCAAATAGCAGAACATGGTATAGCATCACATTGGTCATATAAAGAAAATGGTAGTAATGTTAAAGCTAGTATGCAAAATGCTATGGAACAAAAATTACAATTCTTTAGAGAAATAATGGAATTAAAAGATGAAAAATCTGATGAATTATTTGTACATAATGTACAAGAAGAAGTATTAAATAATACTATATATGTATTTACACCAAGAGGGGATGTTATTGAGTTACCACAGGGTGCTACACCAATAGATTTTGCATATAGAGTACATAGTGATGTAGGTAATACTATGGTAGGTGCTTTAGTAAATGGTAATATAGTATCATTAGATTATAAATTAAATGATTCAGATATAGTAAAAATTAATACAAATAAAAACTCTACAGGTCCATCTAGAGAATGGATGGATATGGCATTTACATCACATGCTAAAAATAAAATAAGAAGTTTTTATAATAAAATGGATAAAGAAGAATATCTTAAAAAAGGAACTGATTTATTACAAAAAGAAGTTAAAAAGAGAAAAATTCCTTTCTCAGAATTTTATAGTAATATGACTATTCAAAAAATATTAGATACTCTTAAAATGGGTGATATGACTGAATTACATATTAATATAGGTAATGGAAAGATTACAGCTAATCAAGTTGTTAATATTTTATATGCAGATACTAAATCTAAACAAGAAATAGTATTAGATAAAGCAATAAGCAATTCTGAAAAGAAGATAAATGTTAAAGGTGATATAGTTGTAGATAATGTACCTAATATTAAAATTAATGTAGCATCTTGTTGTAAACCAGTACCAGGGGATGAGATAGTAGGTTATATTAGTAAAGGTAATGGTATAAATGTTCATAGAGCACTTTGTCCAAATATATCAGAATTAGATGAAAGAATTATTGAAGTAAAATGGAATAATAAAATTACTAAGAAATATTCTACTAATATACTTATTACTGCTAATGAAAATAATAATTTATTAATTAATATTATTAACAAAACATCGTCTAATGATATAACTATACAAAGTATAAATAATTTATCTACATCTAGTAGATATTTGTATGATATTAATGTTTTAGTAGATAATATAGATAGACTTAATAAGTTTATGAATGACATAAGTTCACTTAAGGGTGTTGTTAATGTTGAAAGGATAATCAAATAATGAGAGTATTAGTACAACGTAGTTTAAAATCAAGTGTAAGTGTTGATAATAAAATAGTAGGTAAAATAGATAGAGGATTAGTATTACTTGTAGGATTTACTCATACTGATACTATAGAAGATATTAAATATTTAGCTAAAAAGGTAGTTAAACTTAGAATATTTGATGATGAAAATGGTGTTATGAATAAATCAATTAGTGATGTAGGTGGAGAAATATTATCTGTTTCACAATTTACTTTGTATGCTAATAGCGATAATGGTAATAGACCAAGTTATATAGATGCTATGAAAGGTGAAAATGCTATAGAATTATATAATACATTTAATGAAGAATTAAGAAATTATGGATTTAATGTAGAAACAGGTATATTTGGTTCTACTATGGAAGTTAGTATTACTAATGATGGGCCAACTACTATATGGCTAGAAAGTAGGAAAAAATGATAAAGGATAAGAAAATAGATTATAAATTAGTTAATATTGCTATTCTTGCATTAATAGTTTATTTAATGTATCATACAGGAAATTTATGGATAGGATTATTTAATAAAATAATATCTATAGTTATGCCATTTGCTATAGGATTTGGAGTAGCATATGCTGTTAATCCTATTGTAACTAAGTTAATGAAAAAAGGTATACCTAGAGGTTTAGCAATATTAATAGTTATAATGATTATATTATTTTTATTTATATTTATGGGTTATATTATAACTACTACATGTGTTAATCAGATGTCTTCATTATTTAGTAGTATTAGTGATTTTGTTGATAAGCTATCTACATATGATTTAAATATAAATTTAAAAGGAGTACAATCTACATTAAATGAAAATTTTAAATCTATATTAGATGGTTTAACTAAATATATATCAGATGGTGCTATTAATTTAGTAAATGCTTCTATAAGTTTTATAGGTAAGTTTTTAATAGGTACAGCAGCATTTATATATTTCTTAATAGATATGGATAAGATTCGTTTAAATGTAAAAAAGTTTTTTGCAAAAAGAAATCAAAAAACTTATGCATTTGTTAAATTATTAGATGAAGAAATGCGTAATTATTTAGGTGGATTAGTACAAGTTATGTTTATTACCGTATTTGAATATGGTATAGCATATATGATTATAGGGCATCCAAATGCTATAATGTTAGGTATTATGGCTGGTATAGCTACTTTAATACCATATTTTGGAGGTATTATAGTTAATATAGTTGCTGCTATAACAGCATTTATAATTAGTCCTGCATTATTTGTTAGAACATGTATAACATTCTTCTTATTATCAAGTTTAGATAGTTATGTAATAAATCCACATGTATATGGTAAAACAAATAAGATGCACCCATTACTAACTATATTTGCATTATTTGCAGGTGGTGCTATATTTGGATTATTTGGAGTATTAATTTCATTCCCACTTGCAATATTCTTAGTATCATTATTTAAATTTTATAAAGATGATATAAGTGAAAGTTTTGAAAAAATAAAAGAAAATAAGAAAAAAGGTGCTGAAGCTTAGTACCTTTTTTTATTGTAAAATTTGGTATTTAATGGTATCATATAAGACGGAGATGAAATTTATGTCTAAAAAAATTCAACCTAAAACATTACCTGGTTTTATGGAATTATTACCTAGTGATCAAATATTATTTAATAGATTATATGATACTATTAGAGGTGTATACGAATCATTTGGATTTTTACCACTTGATACACCTACAATAGAATATTCAGAAATATTACTTGCTAAAGCAGGTGGAGAAACTGAAAAACAAATATATAGATTTAATAAAGGTGATCATGATTTATCTTTAAGATTTGACTTAACTGTACCTTTAGCACGTTATGTATCAGAACATTATGCTGATTTAACTTTCCCATTCAAAAGATATCAAATGAGTAAGGTATTTAGAGGGGAAAGACCTCAAAAAGGAAGATATAGAGAATTTTATCAATGTGATATAGATATAATTGGTAATGAAACATTACCATTAATATATGATGCAGAAATGCCTGCAGTAATTTATAATATATTTAAAAAATTAAATATAGGAGATTTTATTATTAGAATAAATAATAGAAAAATTCTAAATGGATTTTTTGAATACTTAGGATTAAGTGAGAGTGCTACAGATGTACTTAGAATAATAGATAAATTAGATAAAATAGGTATTGATAATGTTAAAGAAGAATTATTAAATATAGTAAGTGATACTAATATAATAGATAAAATAATAGAATTTATTTCTATTAAAGGAACAAATGAAGAAATAATAAATAGTTTGAATAATTTAAATATTGATAATCTAGTATTTAATGAAGGAATAAATGAATTAAAAAGTATAATTAAATATTTAGATTTATATGGAGTAAGTGAAAGTAATTATACTATAGATTTAACTATAGCTCGTGGATTAGATTACTATACAGGTACTGTATATGAAACTAATTTAAAAGATTATCCAGGATTAGGAAGTATATGTTCAGGTGGTAGATATGATAATTTAACTGAATATTATACATCACAACATTTACCAGGAATAGGAGTATCAATAGGATTAACAAGATTATTCTCACAATTAAAATCTGAGGGTATAATTACTGATGATAAAAAGAGTTTAATAGATATACTTGTATTGCCTATGGATGATGAAGTATTAAAATATTCTATGGATATAGCAAACAGATTAAGAGAACAAAATAAAAAAGTAGATATTTGTTATACAGGTAAAAATATAAAAAATAAAATGAAATATGCTGATAAATTAGGCGTAAAAAAAGTAATTATTATTGGTGATAATGAAGTAGCTAACAATACATTAGTATTAAAAGATATGGAATTAGGTACGCAAGATGTAATTGAACTAGAAAAGTTCTTTACATATTAAAATAAGTATAATATAATTTAGTTATAGGGTAGGTGATATAATGGGAAAAATATTTGGAACATTTGATGAAGACTCCGTAACAGATGAAGAGTATGAAAAAAAACATCCTATTATGGAAAGAAAACTAGTAAAAACAAGAAGAGTTGCAGGTATTATTGCAGGTGCTTCAACTGCCATTGGACTATATGCTGCTGCTCCATATGAGTGGGGTGTAGATGTTTCTAGTGCTATATGTATAGGTGTTATTTCCGCTATAGTAGCACGTCAAGCTATTAAAATGCGTCAAAAGAAAAAACTAGGATTAAAGAAACATAGTATTGTTAAAAGAGTTTTATATGGAAAAGACGAAAATAGACCAACTGCCGTGGATCGTGTTGCATTGGTAGCAGCAATAGCTCCTACAGCAATTACATTTATCACAGGGGCACCAGTAGGTGTAATTCCTATGATAGCGGGTATTAGTGCATATCTTGGTAAAAGAATATATAATCATATGAAATATAAAAAAGAAAACAATACAGAAAGTATGACAAGATAGAAAGGGTGTTAAAATGTTACAAAGAAGTGAAGTATTAACTTTAGAAGATGGAAAAGACTATGTAGTAGCATCTTCAATAGTATTAGATGGAATTAATTATGCATATTTAATTAATACTGTTAATTTATCTAAAATGATGTTTTGTAGCTATGATCAAGTAGATGGATTATATGAAGTTGAAGACCCGGAAGTACTTGATAAAATTATAAAAATGTTTAACGAAGATTTAAATGGAAAAGACGGATTAACTGCAGAAAAAATAGCTGAAAATTCTAAACTTATGGAAGAAGCTTTAAAAGAAGAAGAATAGTAAAAAAAGAATCATTGTTGATTCTTTTTTGCTGGACATTAAGTAATTAGTATTGTAAAATATTACTATTGGAAGGAGAACTATTATGAAAACAATAGAAAATAATAATTTATCCATATCTAATTTAAATGAAGAAGTAGAATTATATGGATTTGTAGCAAAAAAACGTAATTTAGGTAGTTTGATATTTGTTGATTTAAGAGATAGAAGTGGTATTGTACAATTAGTATTTAGACCAGAAAACTCAAACTATGAATTAGCAGAAAGTTTAAAAAATGAATATGTAATAAAAGTAAATGGTATTGTATCAGAAAGAGAAAGTAAAAATGATAAATTAGCTACTGGTGATATAGAAATATTAGTTAATAATTTAGAAATACTTAATACATCACTAGAAATACCATTTAGTATCACTGATGATACTACTGCATTAGAAGATACTAGATTAAAATATAGATATTTAGATTTAAGAAGATCTAGTTTACAAAATAATTTAAAGATAAGACATAAAATTACTATGGCAGCTAGAAACTATTTAGATAGTCAAAATTTTATAGAAGTAGAAACTCCAGTATTATGTAAATCAACTCCTGAAGGAGCTAGAGATTATTTAGTTCCATCAAGAGTAAATGAAGGTAAATTTTATGCATTACCTCAATCTCCTCAAATCTTTAAACAATTATTGATGGTTGGTGGTTTAGAAAAATATTTTCAAATTGCTAAATGTTTTAGAGATGAAGATTTAAGAGCAGATAGACAACCAGAATTTACACAAATTGATATTGAAGCAAGTTATGTAGATGAAGAAGATGTTATGAAAATAGGAGAAGGAGTTATATCTAATATTTTTAAAACTGTTAAAGGAATAGATATAGAATTACCTTTAATGAGAATGAAATATGATGATGCTATGAAATATTATGGTTGTGATAAACCAGATTTAAGATATGATATGAAAATAAATGATATAACAGATATATTTAATAATACTGAAATAGCATTCTTTAAATCAGCAATAGAAAATGAAGGAATTGTAAATTGTATAGTTGCTAAAAACTGTGCTGATAAATATTCAAGAAAAGAAATAGATAAATTAACTGATTTTGTTAAAACATATAAAGCTTCTGGTTTAGCATTTTTAAAAGTTGAAGAAGAATTAAGTGGAAGCATTGCTAAAAATTTAAAAGAAGAAGAAGCAAGTATGCTAAAAAGTAATTTGAATTTAGAAAAAAATGATTTAGTATTAATTATATGTGGTAATTATAATATAACAAAAATAAGTTTAGGAGCATTAAGATGTAAATTAGCTCGTGATTTAGATTTAATTAAGAAAGATGATTATAAATTATTATGGGTTACTGATTTTCCTACATTTGAATATAGTGAAGAAGAAAATAGATATGTATCTTGTCATCATCCATTTACTGCACCCAAAGATGAAGATATTGATAAATTATTAACTGATAAGGGAAATTGTTATTCAAAAGCATATGACATAGTTATTAATGGTTATGAAGCTGGTGGAGGAAGTATAAGAATACATGATCAAAATATTCAAGCTAAAGTATTTGAAGCATTAGGATTTACAGAAGAACAAATAAAAGATAAATTTGGATTCTTTGTTGATGCATTAAAATATGGTACACCACCACATGGCGGTATGGCATTTGGATTAGATAGACTTACAATGCTACTTACTCAAACAGATAATATAAGAGATGTAATAGCATTTCCTAAAACTGCATCAGCATCATGTTTAATGTCTGAAGCACCTAATATTGTATCTGAAGAACAACTTAAAGAATTGCATATTAAAGTAATTGAAAAGTAATTAAAAAAAAGGGTTTAATGAAACCTTTTTTTTATTGAATTACTATAAAATTTATGGTAAACTTATAATAGCGTAGAATATTGGGGATGATATAGTGAATATAAATTCAGAATTAACATTAATTACATATAATTTTTTAAGTTTAATAGATAGATATTTAATATATATTTTAATTTATGCAGGAGTATATTATTTGATTTTATCAATTTCAATGTTTTTTATTTATAAAAAAGTTGGTAAAAAACCTATTGCTGCATTGATTCCAGTATATAATATAATATCTTTTTTAAATTTTGCAGATTTACCTTTTTTTATGATAGTACTTTTTGTGGTACCATATGTAAATATTTTAGGATTTTTAGTAGGAAATTTTATATTTAATCCAAGAATAGTAAGATCACTTAATAGAAGTGTTATTGAGGAAATAGGAAGTGCTTTATTTCCATTCATAGTTTTTCCTATTTTGGCTACGAAAAAGGAACTTGTATATCAAAAATTATCTGATCAAAGTTTAAAAGTTAAAATATCAGAGACTGAAACAGTAAAGAAGGAAGATCTTGATATTCCAGAAGTAGATGTAAATATACCAGAAATTGATGCTTCAAATGCATTAAGTATTGATACATTTAATGAAGAATTGTTGAATACACCAAAAAGTGCAGTTAAAAAGGAAAATCTTGAAGAAGGTGTAGAATCATTAACTTTTGATTATAATTCTATGTATAATCAATCTTCATCATCATCTGAAGAAATAGTATCTGAAATAGAAAAGAAAGATGATGAATCTAATCAAGGAATAGAACTTGGTGATATGCCAAAGGTAGAAGAACCAATAATGGATATTCCAGGTGCTCCAATAGAAGAGTTACCTAAAGTAGAAGAATCTCCAATTGAAGTTGAAAATATATCAGAAGATATTCCTAAAGTTAAGGAGCCAGTGATGGATATTCCAGTGGCACCAATAGAAGAGTTAACTAAAGTAGAAGAATCTCCAATTGAAGCAGAACCAATTACTGAAGATATTCCTAAAGTTGAGGAGCCAGTAATGGATATTCCAGTATCACCAATAGAAGAGTTACCAAAAGTAGAAGAATCTCCAATTGAAGCAGAACCAATTACTGAAGATATTCCTAAAGTTGAGGAGCCAGTGATGGATATACCAGTAGCTCCAATAGACGAGTTACCAAAAGTAGAAGAATCTCCAATTGAAGTTGAAAATATATCAGAAGAAATGCCAAAGGTAGAAGAACCAATAATGGATATTCCAGTAGCACCAATAGAAGAGTTACCTAAAGTAGAAGAATCTCCAATTGAAGTTGAACCAATTACTGAAGATATTCCTAAAGTTGAAGAGCCAATAATGGATATACCAGTAGCTCCAATAGACGAGTTACCAAAAGTAGAAGAATCTCCAATTGAAGTTGAAAATATATCAGAAGAAATTCCTAAAGTTGAAGAACAAATAATGGATATTCCAGTAGCGCCAATAGAAGATTTACCAAAAGTAGAAGAATCTCCAATTGAGGTAGAACCAATTACTGAAGATATGCCAAAGGTTGAAGAACCAATAATGGATATTCCAGTGGCTCCAATAGAAGACTTACCAACAGTAGAAGAAACTCCAATTGAGGTAGAACCAATTACTGAAGATATTCCTAAAGTTGAGGAGCCAATAATGGATATACCAGTAGCACCAATCGAAGAGTTACCTAAAGTAGAAGAAACACCAATTGAGGCTGAACCAATTACTGAAGATATTCCTAAAGTTGAAGAACCAATAATGGATATACCAGTAGCACCAATCGAGGATTTACCTAAAGTAGAAGAATCTCCAATTGAGGTAGAACCAATTACTGAAGATATTCCTAAAGTTGAAGAACCAATAATGGAT